>NZ_FRAJ01000008.1 GCF_900142285.1 Caminicella sporogenes DSM 14501
CAAATATTTTAAACAACGTTACCGACAACGATACATGATTGAAGCAAAGAACAGCGAACTCAAAAATCAGCACGGCTATGATATTGCCATATCGTCGGGCTTATTTGGTATGCGAATACAAGGAGCAATATCAATATTCAATGTGAATATCAAACGAATATTGACATTGTTAAAGAAAAAATATGGAGAAAATACTCCTAGCTTTCAATAAAAAGAGAAAACCACATTCGATTTTTGGGAAAATTATCCTAATTTGAATGTGGTTTTTTAATTGTTAGAACATTGTTTCTGAAAATACGATGGTTTTTCAGTAGGCTCCATACGCAGGGCTAACTTTTTAATTTAAAATAACCAATAAATAAAAAAATTATCAATTAAATTATAACAGCTAAAATTTATTAAAAAATTCCTTTTTCATTAAAAAAGTCTTTATATTTATGGTCTGTCTTTAAAATATGATTTTCTATCCAATCAGCTATAAATATGAGCATGTCCATTGTTACTTTCTTTTGATTATCATCTATATCTTTAGTTGTTAATTCAATTATTTTATCCACAAAAGCCTGATGTTCTCTTTCATGTGCTTTTAATCCTTCAAAACCATATTTTTTCATAAGTTCTTCTTCATAATTGAAATGATATACTGTATATTCTTTTAAATTTTCAAGTATTTCCATTATTTCATCATAATGGTCAATATCATCCTTTAAAGAAAGAATATGAGCTAATTTTGAACCAATTTCAATTAATTTTTTATGTTGTTTATCAATTTCAGCTACATTTACACTAAAGGCATCCTTCCATTTAAACATACCTTACCCTCCTATATACTTTTACATTTAAGTCATCATAAATATAAACCACTTTGAAATAATAAATCACTATTTCAAAATTAAATGTCCTATCCACAATTTTAACATATATTGGTTTTACACACAATAAAAACAAGGCATTAATCATTTAAAAAGATTAATGCCCATTCATTCTCATTCACAAATAACTATAATATCTTTGCTAAAAATTCTTTTGTCCTAGAATGTTCTGGATTGTTAAATATTTTTTTAGGACATCCTTGTTCAATAACTTGTCCTTTATCCATAAATAAAACCCTTGTAGCAACTTCTCTAGCAAATCCCATTTCATGAGTAACTACTACCATAGTCATTCCCTCAGCAACTAAATCTTTCATTACTTCTAAAACTTCTCCAACCATTTCAGGGTCAAGAGCTGATGTTGGTTCATCAAACAGCATAACATCTGGAGACATTGCTAAAGCTCTAGCTATAGCAATTCTCTGTTTTTGACCTCCTGACAATTGTTTAGGATAACTAAAAGCTTTATCCTTTAAACCAACTCTCTCAAGCAAATCAAATGCAATTTTTTCCGCTTCTTCTTTCTGCATTTTTTTTACTTTTATAGGTGCTAAAGTTATATTTTCTAGTACCGTCATATGTGGAAAAAGATTAAAATCTTGAAAAACCATTCCCATTTTTTGTCTCAATTTATTAATATCTTTATTATTATCCGTAATTGAAACTCCTTCAAATAATATTTCTCCACCAGTAGGTTCTTCTAAAAGATTAAGACATCTTAAAAAAGTACTCTTTCCTGAACCGCTAGGTCCTATTATAACTACTACTTCACCTTTTTTTATATGTTCATTTATTCCCTTTAAAACATGTAAATCCCCAAATTTTTTATCCAAATTAAATACCTTTATCACCTGCACGCAACCTCCTTTCCAATCTGCTCATTAACTTTGACAAAATAGATGTCATAAATAGATATATCAGCGCAGCAAAAAACAGTGGTAGGAAAGGACTATATGTGTTGCCCCTTACAGTTTGAGCATTATACATAAGTTCATGAATACCTATTACAGAAACTATTGCAGATTCTTTTATTACCACTATAAATTCATTACCAAGTGCTGGCAGTACATTCTTTATAGCCTGAGGAATAATTATATATCTCATGGCCATCTTATAACTCATACCTAATGACCTTGCAGCTTCCATCTGTCCTTTATCTATGGCTTGTATACCACTTCTAAAAATTTCTGATACATAAGCACCGCTATTTAATGACAGTGCTAAAATACCTGCTGTAAATTTAGGTAAATCAATAGGCAACCCATAAAAGATAATATATACTTGAACTAAAAGTGGTGTCCCCCTAAAAAATTCTATATATGCTGTTGATATAGCATTTAAAAATTTATTATTTGATATTTTCATAAGAGATAAAATAATACCTATTATAAGTCCAAAAGTTACTGAAAATACTGCAAGCAGTATTGTATTTTTTACACCAATTAAGTAAAACATATGATACTTCATCAAAATACTAAGTTTCATCTACTTCACCTCTAAAATATTAATTCCAAACTGCAAATTAGTAGCGGAAGAATAAATCCTCCGCTATTTTTATTGTTGATTTTCTTCTGATAACTTAATAGCTTCCAAAACAAATTCTTCTATTTTATTTTCACTCATAAGTTTATCTAACGTTTTATTTATAGCTTCTACCAAATCTTCATTACCTTTATTAACAGCTACAGCTGAACCGTTATCATCAGTTTCTAATTGTATACTTGAAACCTCTATACCGTCAATATTTTTAGCATATGCCTTAGCAACAGGAGCTTCAGCAATCACAGCATCTACTTTGCCATTCTTTAACTGTAAAATTAAATCAGCTATAGATGTAAGTGACTCTATCTTTGCATCTTTTATTTGTGTCTTTGCTAATTCTTCCTGTATAGTTCCTTTTTGTACTCCAATAACTTTACCTGTTAAGTCATCAATTGTTTTAAATTTATCTACATCTTTAGAACCAACTAATACACTTTGAACTGCTTTATAATATACTTTTGAAAAATCTACACTCTTTTTTCTCTCTTCTGTAGGTGTCATACCTGCAATAACAATATCCACCTTATCGCCTTTTAATGCAGCTAATAGACCATCAAATCCTATATCTTCTATTTCTAACTCTACCCCTAAATCTTTTGCTATTTCATTTGCAATAGCTATATCAAATCCTACAATTTCATCTTTTCCATTATTTACATAATGAAACTCATATGGAGGATAGTCAGCACTAGTACCAACTACAAGTTTTCCTGCTTTCTTTATAGTTTCAAGTTTAGAAACTTTTTTAACTTCTTTATCAGAATTATTTTCACTACTTACTCCTTTTTGACAAGCAGTAAAACTAAAAAGCATCACACCAATAAGTAATACTGTAATGAATTTTTTTCCTATCTTTTTCAACATCATCATTCCCCTTTCTTATGATTATTCTTATCTCTTTATATTTATGCAAAATATTATACACTTATTTTAATATTTATGCAACACTTTTTTTGTTTTTTTACTTTATTTTTTTATTATAAATTAGCATTTTATTAACAAAAATTCGTAATATCTTGATTTTTCAATCAATTTAACCTATATTACATTTAAAATAAAAAAGATTAAACTTTTGCAATAAAGTCTAATCTTTTTTATATTTATTCAAATTTCTCCATGTATCCGTATCACGAGGACATTTCGTTTTTTTTTATACCTAATTCCATAATTCAACTTATGAATATGACAAATAAAACATCCCGATGTTATCTTTTTGATATCATCCTTAAGTTAACAAAGATTCAATAATAAATATATCTTTAATAGTTATGCTTTTTCGATCATAACTAATCCAGCCATTTTTTCGCATTTGCATTAATTCATTTGAAAGAGCTGGTCTTGTTACACAAAATTTTTCTGCCATTTCTTTTCTCGAAATATCTATTTGTAATTTCAAAGTCCCCTGTTTTTTATATTCTTCAATAAGATAATTTGCTATTTTTCTTCGTATTGTATAATAAGATATATTTTTTAGCTTATCACTTAAATAAACCACTTGATTCGAAATTTCTTCAATAAACTTAATAAGAAATTCTTTGTTTTCATAACAAAGTTCTATGATTACTTCTTTCGATATAAAAATAATTTCCGTTCCGTCCATTGATAACAATGTAGAGGGATACTCTTCTTTTTTGGAAAATACAATTACATCTCCAAAAGTATCACCTTCATATAACCTCTTCACACTTACTAATTTTCCAGAAGGATAAGATTTTTGAACATCAACACAACCTTTTAAAATAATGCCTATTTTAGAAATAGGTTCCCCTTCAAAAGCAATAATTTGATTTTTATTATATATTTTTATTTCATAACTAATAGAATCTAATAAAATGGATAGTTTTTCATCATTAAAAGATGTAAATAATTTGCTTTTTTTTAATTTTTGAACCAAACTATTCATAGCTCCCTCCATATATTCTAATGTGTTATATCAACCTATAATAAATTATTACTTCGGATAATATAACAATGCCTATCTATCAAATTTATCTTTTTAAATCTATACATAATTAAAATCAAATCATTCAAACTTACAACGGATTTTCACTTTAATACTTTCAAAACTGATATAGATTAATGGAATGATAACCATAGTCATAAAAGTTGCTGATATTATTCCTCCAATAACAGTAATTGCGAGTGGTGAAAATCTTTCAGAGCCCAATGCAAGCTGTAATGCCAATGGAAGCATACCTGCAACATCAGAAAGTGCTGTCATCATAATTGCCCTGTATCTAGATTTTACAGCTAATACAACAGCTTCTTCAATTGGTATAGAATTATTTCTATTTACAATTATTTTATCAATAAGCAGAATTGAGTTATTAATTACTGTCCCTGCAAGTAAAATAAATCCTAATAGTACTGGCATCGAAATATATTTGCCGGTTAATATCAAAGCAGGAGCTACTCCAATAAATACCAATGGAATTGCCGCCATAATAGTTATTGGATGAATAAAAGATTTAAACTGCGGTACAAGTAATAGATACACAAAAATAATTGATAATGCCAATAAAAAAATCATATCTCTCATTGATTCTGATAAAGATTCTTGATCTCCTGTAAGCTCAATTTCATATTCTTCTGGCAATGGAAAATTCGCTATCAATTTATTGATGTCTTTTACAATTTTACTAAAAGCTCTATCATGGGTATAAGCTAAAATATCTATAGTATACTCTAAATCTTCTTTTGTAACGACATTAGCTCTTTTACTAATATTTATCGCTGCAATATCTCTAATCGGCACCTTAACCCCCATTGGTGTATTAATATGCATATCCATTAGATCTTCTATTGATTGATTATATTGGTCCATATACTCTACTCTAATATCAACATCATTCAACTCTCCAATATCCATGGATGTGGCTTTCATACCATCTATAGCATTCATAATCTGCTTTGATACTTCTACACTACTAAGTCCCAATTCTTGGATTCTTTCCTTATTCATTTCTATGTTCAACTGAAGATTATCCATATTAAAACTCTTGTAAATATTTGTAATTCCTTCAACATTTTTTAGTTTACATTCAAATTCACTTGCAAAATGATATAAGATTTCTTGATCTGGTCCACTGATTCTTACATCTATCGGTGCCTGTGAACTACTACTTGCCGTTGCACCCTGTTCCTTGACAACAAATCTTTGTATATTGGGAATTACAGCTATCTTTTTTCTAATTCTCTCTTGAAATTCCCAAATAGATTCTTTACGTTCCTTTCTTGTGTTCAAATTTACAGTAATTAATGCTTGGTTAGTTCCCATTACCCCGAAATCACTCAGTATGCTACTATCTTCTTCATATCCAATTTGTGTATCAAAATTGATAACATTTTTTTCTTCACTAAGTATATCCTCAATATATGCCACAGCCATTTGGGTTTCTTCAAGTGTTGTACCTGGAACCATTTCAATTGAAATATACGTAACTCCACTATCAAACTTTGGTAACATTTCAATCCCTTTATTAAATAAAGCTCCTACACTGACAATCATTAAAATTATAATAATGATATATGTTTTTATTTTATAATTTATAGCTTTTCTCAATAATTTGACATAAAAATCAAGAAGTTTATCCATTAATCTTCCAAATTTATCAGTGACAATTTTAATCTTTCTTTCTAATTTGACAAATTTAAATTTGTTAAATATAGCTATAAACAAAGGAACAATCGTAAGTGATATTGCTACTGATGTCAGCAATGCAAAAATTAAAGTTGTCGACAATGGTCCAAACATCTGACCTACAAATCCTTCAATAAACAACAGTGGAATTAATACAATCAATGTAGTCGATGTGCCTGCCATAGTTGCTAGTGTTATTTCACCTGTAGCGTCAATAGTTGCTCTAACAATGTCTTTATTAAATTCATCATAATGTCTAATGACATTTTCAACAACAACGATAGAATCATCAACAACTATACCTATACTTAAGATTAAAGCCGAAAGTGTTACTAAGTCAAGTTTCATTCCAAATACTTTCATTAATCCCAATGTACTTAAAAAAACCAAGGGCATAGAGATTGAAACAACAAAAGACTCACTTAATTTTGAAATAAACAAAATAATAATAAGTATGGTTAATATTATAGCTATAAGAACACTCGAAATCATGTTATCAACCATTTGGTTTGTAAAAATTGAATCATCTTGGGCTATTTTAAATTTAATATGCGGATACTTTAACTTTAATTTTTCAATCTCTATTTTTAAATTATTTATAGTTTCTACTGTATTTGCATTACTTTTTTTTATGATCATTAATGCGATAGCTTCTTCACCATTTAATCGATATGTACTTTTTAATTCCTCTATGGACAATTTAATATCTGCTATTTCGTCAAGATAAATAAAATTTCCATCCTTTAAATTAATTCTAAACCTTTTTATATCATCAATCGATTTAAATCTTTCATCAATTCTTATTATAATCTCCTTATTTTTATCTATAATTTTACCGCCAGGAGACTGTATATTATTTAATGATAGTAAAGAAGCCACTTTCTCTATTGTAAGACCATAGGCATTTATCTTATTTTTATCTAATTTTATTTGAATCTCTGATTTATAACCTCCAAATATATCAACAGAAGCTACACCCTCTGTAGATTGTAAAACATAACTGAGCTTATTTTCAGCTATTTCTCGTATCATCTCCAAATTCAAAGAATCACTACTTAAACTTAAGGTCATAATAGGTTTATCTGCAGAACTAATCTTTAAAATCTTTGGTTCTTTCATACTACTAGGTAACAACCCTTTTATTCGATTAATACTGTTTTGAATATCTATTGTCGCTTCATCAATATTTACTCCATATTCAAATTCTAACTGTATAATTGCCCTATTATCTTGAGCTGTAGATTTAATTTTTGATATACCTTCCAATTTTCCAAACTCGTCTTCCATAGGCTCTATGATGTCTTTTACAACATCCTGTGCTGATGCCCCCGGATACTGTGTAATTACTGTCGCCATAGGCGAAGCTGTATCGGGTGATAGTTGTGTTTTAATTGTGATTCTTGAATAAATCCCAAATAATACTATTGCTATTGTTAAGGAGAAAATAAGATATTTATTTTTTAAAGAAAATTCACCCAAGTTCATATTTAGTTATCTCCTCTCCCTTTGAAAATATATACTTTTGCACCATTATATAACTTCGTTAAATTTTTATAGGCAATTTTTTCATTGACATCAATTCCTGAAAGAACTTGGACTTTATCATCAACTTCAATACCTATTTCAATAGCTTGTTCTCTTACTTTACCATCTTCAAAAACATATACTATATTTTTATTACCCAATTTCTTGATTGCTTCCTTTGGTAGAATAATATTCCCTTCTACTTCATTTATAATAAAATCTACTTCAATACTTGAACCTATTATAATATTCTGGTTTTCCTCAATTTCAGGAATTTTAATTTCAACTTCACAGATTCTTGTACTCGGATTAATAATAGTTGGAAATTTACTAATTCTTGCTTCAACTTTCCTATCATCTGCCAATTGCAATATAACTTTCGTCTCATTACTAATTTTTTTTAAATCAGTCTCAGTAATATTTACCTTCGCTACAAAACTATTTTCATCTATAACTGCAAATGGTTTTCCAGCAATAGCTAAATCACCTTCTTCATAATAAAGTTTTCTAATAATACCCGCCCTAGGAGCTATTATTTCTGTTTCCTCAATCTCTTTTTTAATTTCATTTATCATAGCCTGCAACTCTTTTAATTGCATTTGACTTATATCTCTTTCATGTTCTAATTTATTGAATTTATCCCTAGAACTTGCTTCTAATTCCTTTATTTGTATCTCCAGTCTATCTTTTTCATGTTTAATTTTATCGTAGTCATTTTTAGATATAGCACCGTTTTCAAGCAAAATTCGATATTCTTCTTCATCTTCACTTAAATATTTAAAGTCTAATTTCATTTTTTCAATTTCTTTTATAATAGGATCAAATTCAAAATATTGGCTAACTTCTTTATTTAAATAATTAAAATTTTCTTTTGCCGTTTCTAGTTTTTTTAAATTCGTTTCTAATTTTTGAATAAGACTACTATCATCCAACTTTGCTATCAAATCACCTTTTTCTACTCTATCCCCTTCTTTAACATTTAGTAAACTAACATCTGAACTGATTATTGGAGATAAAATTATAGATTTTTCAGAATCAATTGTTCCAATATACTTTATTTCTTCAATCAACTTACCCCTTTGGGCCGTAATTAACTCCGTAGCTATTCCCAAACTTTTATCATAAACATCTTCTGAATCGGTTTTATTTATATTCTTTCCAGCAATAATAGAAAAAAGCATCATAACAATACTTATTGCTAGCACAAATATGACAATAGTTTTCTTCCTCTTCATTTTTAACCCTCCAATAAACTTAATAATTTCATTCTTTAAAAATACATTTATCTATATCTAAACAAATAAATACCCAATATATTAATAAATTATCCATCTTCTAAATTTATCTAAATTATAGCTTTTTTTAATAATAAATTCCGTAATAATTATTACCAAATTTAAGTTGTTGCTTATCTACTGGTGCTGTATGTCTTTTGACAGGCTGTATAACTATAAAATTTTGTAAACTATACAAAATAAAACAGAATATTTCGATTTATAGCTTAAGATAGATTTTATAAATCATAGCGAAAATTATAAAACTCCCTTAAGTATAAAAAATGATAAAAACTGTCCATATTTGTTTTATAAAAAATCATATGGGTATTAATTTAAAAAATTAAAAGTAGAAAGGATAATGTTAAAACATTATGCATATGTCCATTAAAAAGGGACAAAGTTTCTACAATAATTTGGATTTCCAATGAAGGGAGATGAAATTATGAATATTTTACAAAATTTCAAACTTAAAAACAAAATAATAATTTTAGCAGCTTTTTTAATATTTGTATATTCTGGTTTAATAGGAATTTATATTATACCTGTAGTTACCAAATCAATAAAAGAACAAACAGCAAAAAAATTAGAAAATTTAGTCGAATTACCTTACAGCATTGTAGAAAAATATTATCAAGAATATAAACAAGGAAAAATAACTGAAAAAGAAGCAAAAGAACTGGCTATAAATAGTATAAAAGAACTGAGATATAATGAAAAAGACTATTTTTGGATAAATGATTATAATTCCATCATGTTAATGCATCCTACAAAACCTGAACTAATAGGAAAAAATTTAAGTAATCTTGAAGACCCCGATGGCAAGAAATTTATAAAAGACATGGTAGAAATTGTTAAGAAAAATGGCTCAGGATTTATAATTTATAAGTGGTCTAAACCAGGAAAAGAAGAACCTCAACCTAAAATGTCATATGTTAAAGGATTTAAACCTTGGCAATGGGTTATAGGTACAGGAATTTATATTGATGATTTAAAAGAAATACAGTCAGGAATTATTAATAAAATAATAATTATATCTTCAATCATATTTATTCTTTCAATTGTATTTGTAGGAATTATAATTATTCCACTAAATAAAACCCTTAAAAAAATACTTATACACACAAACAAATTTTCAAAATACGATTTTACAGAATTAATTGATATTGAACAAAAAGATGAACTTGGTTCTATAAGTAAAGAATTTAATAACGTAATAATTAGTTTAAAAACTATTATAGAAAATATACAACAAACGTCAGATGTCATAAATGACAGTGCTGAAAAAACAGAAAATTATACAAATGATTTAAATGTAAGTGCAAAAAAAGCTTCAGAAATTACAGAAGGGCTTGCAGCAGTAATGGAAGAAACAGCTGCCTCAACTCATGAAGTAAATTATACTATTGAAGAAATAAAACATGCTATTGACTCAATAGCTGCAAGAGCAACAGAAGGTGCATTGACATCAGGCGATATAAGTAAACGAGCAAATAATTTAAAACAAGATGCCGTCAATTCAAGTAAAAAAGTTAATAACATATATAAAGAAGTAAAAGAAAAACTAGAATCTGCAATTGATAAATCAAAATCAGTTGAGCAAATTAATATACTTTCAAATTCTATATTAGAAATTACTGCTCAAACTAATTTACTTGCTTTAAATGCAGCTATTGAAGCAGCAAGAGCAGGAGAAGCTGGAAGGGGTTTTGCCGTTGTGGCAGATGAAATTAGAAAATTAGCTGAACAATCTTCTAAAACAGTTACTGACATTCAAAAAACAGTTGAAATTGTTAATTCTTCCGTATCAAATTTAGCTGATAGTGCACAGCAAATACTAGAATTTATAGACAAAGATGTTCTAGAAGATTATACAAAATTAATTAAAATTGCAGATCAATATAATAAAGATGCAGAAACATTTAATAGCATTATGATGGATTTTAGTGCTACTTCAGAAGAATTAAGTGCTTCTATTACTAATATAGCCGAAACTATTAATGAAATTTCTAAAGCTTCTAACGAGGGTGCTGAAGGAGTAGATAACATTGCATATATGACAGCAAATATTGCTGAAAAAATTAATCATGTAAAAAATTTAGCAGAAAACAATTCAATTTACATAGAAAACTTAAGAAAATTAACTTCAAAATTTAAAATTTAAACGATTTTATCCTAAATCTATTTAAAAAAATTTTAAAACTGCAAATATAATCAGTACCACCCGCATAACGGGTGGTTTTCTTTATATAAAATCCTACAATTTCATCTTTTTCATTATTTACATAATAAAACTCATATGAAACATAATTTAAAGCAAATGAAACGTCTAATTTTTATAAAAAAAAGGATTTATTGTATAAATATAGAAACAAAAAAGTACAGTTAATCTATCTAAATGATATTTAGAAATAATCATAGAAAATAGAAAGTTTTAAAGTATCTATTTTTATACAACATATACAAAATTTATTTATATGTAAATAGGTAGCTACAAAACTAAATAGCTGCAAGGCTAAACATATTTAGGAGGGATAACCATGGTTAAAAGAATAAGAGACTACGGTATAAGAATTGGAAGACTTAAAACAGGTGAAAAAAACAAAATAACTGATGTGAAGGGAATCAAAGTTGGACATGTAACCTTAAATCATGGAAATATTAAAACTGGAGTTACAGCAATTCTACCTCATGATGGTAATTTATTCAAAGAAAAAGTTATAGCAGCAAGTTATGTTTTAAATGGATTTGGTAAAACGATAGGTACTATTCAAATAAATGAACTTGGTACTATCGAAACACCGATAATATTAACAAATACATTAAGCATAGGAATAGCTGCTGAAGCATTAATTGAATATATGCTTAAAAATAACAAAGATATAGGATATACAACAGGAACTATAAATCCTGTAGTATGTGAATGTAATGATGGTTTTTTAAATGATATAAGAGGAATGCATATTAAAAAAGAACATATTTTCGAGGCTATTAATAATGCATGTGAAAATTTTGAAGAGGGAGCTGTCGGTGCTGGAACAGGTATGAGCTGCTTTTCACTTAAGGGTGGCATAGGTTCAGCTTCAAGAAGGTTCTATATAAAAGATAAAGAGTATATAATAGGTGCGCTTGTTTTATCAAATTTTGGTGTTAAGGAAGATTTCCTGCTTGATGGAAGAAAAGCAGGGGAATTAATTAAAAAAATAGATAAAAGGACTGAAAGTCAAAAAGAAAAAGGCTCAATAATAGTCATACTTGCAACTGATGCTCCAATGTCTGAAAGACAATTAAAGAGGTTGTGTAAAAGGGGAGGAGCAGGAATTATTAGGACAGGTTCTTACCTAGGAAATGGGAGCGGAGATATTATAATTGCATTTACTACTAAAAATAAGATTAATCATTACGAGCAAGATGGTGAAATAAGTATTAAAATATTAAATGATAATATGATAGATATTGCTTTTAGAGGTGCAGTCGAGGCAGTTGAAGAAGCAATATTAAATTCTCTTATATGTGCAGAAACAACAGAAGGCAGAGATGGAAATATAAGGTATTCGTTGAAAAATTATATTGAAAAGATAATTTAAGATTATATAGATATTCCAATAAACTAGGAGGAAAGTAGTATGTATGAAGAAATAAGAGAAAGAATTGATAAGATTCATAAAAATTTTGTGATTATTGATGGACATTTTGATTTATTGATGGATGTATTAGAAAAAAGAGAACTTGGATTTAAAAAAGTTATTGAAAGAGAGCATTTACCTAATTTTATTGAAGGTGGGATAAACATAATTGTCTCTTCAATATTCATAGAAGATATTTTTTTACCAGAAATGGCCTTAAGAAGAGCTTTAGACCAAATAAGTGCTTTATATGAAGAAATTGAAGAATCAAAAGATAAAATAGTATTATGTAAAAGTTATGATGACATAATGAAATCTGTGAAAGAAAATAAGTTAGGAATTTTATTATCTTTTGAAGGAGTTGAACCAATAGGCAATGATTTAAAACTACTTAGAATTTTTTATGAGCTTGGCGTAAGAATAATCGGTCTAGTTTGGAGTAGAAGAAATTACGCCGCTGATGGTTGTTATTTCTCAAAAAAAGAAGAAGGAAAAAAAGGTGGACTTACTAGTTTTGGAGTGGAACTTATAAAAGAAGCAGAAAAATTAGGCATGTTAATAGATGTAAGTCATTTAAATGATGAAGGTTTTTGGGATGTTATAAATATAGCTAAAAATCCAATAATAGCTTCTCATTCAAATTCAAGAACATTAGCAAATAGTATGAGAAATCTTGATGATGAACAAATAAAAGCACTTACAGCTAAAGGCGGAGTTATTGGAATGAATGTGTGTAATGCATTTGTATCAGATAATGATGAAGAATGTGATGCAGACCATTTAGTCAATCATGTGGACAATATAGTAAAAATTGCCGGTATAGAACACGTTGGATTAGGATTTGACTTTTGTGATTTCATAAGAGCTAAACAACCTGAAAAAGCTGAAAAACCAAAACGCAAAACTTTTGATATAATAAAAGGACATAAGAATATTAGAGAATTTACAGAAGCATTAATAAAACATGGATACAATGACGATGAGATTGAACTTATTTTAGGTCGAAACTTTTTGAGAATTTATAAAAATATATTTTAAAACTTAAATGTATTTAAAATACTATAATCTGATAAGAAATATTTTACTAAATAGTAATAAATAACTTTTTAACTTACTTTTATGATTGAAAAAAGACCAGACTTATTAACAACGTCTGGTCTTTCTTTCTTATTCAACTTTTTCTAATTTTATTCCAGTTTCATGACCATTTAAATCTTGTTTTTCAAAGCTATTATCAGATACTCTTTCAATACTTACTGCTAAAGTTTCTTCCATAATGTATTTTTTATGAATTTCTACTGCATTAGCTATTTCGTCATCTCCATCAAAGAATATTTTGATATTATCCATCATCTCATATCCATTATTTTTTCTCATTTGCTGTACTTTTGATATAAATTCTCTAGCATATCCTTCATTTATAAGCTCTGGTGTAAGAGTTGTATCAAGAATAACAAATAGATTGTTTGCCATTTCAACTGTAAAGCCTTCTTTAGCTGAAATAGTAATTTGCACAAGGTCTTTAGTCACTTCAATATCTTCTCCATCAAGATTTACTGTAACACTTTCACCAGCTTCAATTTTAGGTGCCACTTTTGAACCATCTAATTCAGCTAGTGCTTTGCCAAACAACTTAATCTTTGCTCCAAGCTTAGGTCCAGCTTCTCTAAAGTTTGGTTTTAAACTAAAATTCATAAATTCCTTTAAGTCTTTAGCAAATACTACTTCTTTAACATTTAATTCTTCTTTAATAAGAGGAACTAAATCTGAAATTATTTGTTCATATTTACCGTCTATCATAACTTTTGCGATTGGCTGACGAACTTTTATCTTTACTGATTCTCTTGCTGCTCTACCAAGTCCTACTAAATCTCTTACTAAATCCATTTTTTCCTCAAGTTTTAAATCTATAAGCTCCTCATTTGCCACTGGATAATCGCTTAAATGTACAGATAACTCTCCAGTTAATTTTTTATAAATTTCTTCTGATAAATACGGTGCAAATGGAGCAACCATTTGACATACTCCTACTAATATTTCAAATGTCGTATTATAAACCGACTTTTTATCTTCTGTAAGCTCTGTAGCCCAGAAACGTCTACGAGAACGTCTAATATACCAGTTTGATAAATCCTCATTTACAAATTCTTGAATCTTTCTAACAGCTTTAGTTAAATCAAATACTTCTAAATCTTGCATTACAGCCTTAAGAAGACTGTTATACTTAGATAAAATCCATCTGTCAAGTTCTGGTCTATCTTTGTATTCTACAAAAAATTCTCTTGGGTCTAACTCATCTGTATTTGCATATAAAGTAAAGAAATTATATACATTTTTAATCGTACTGAAAAATTTACTTTGAACTTCCTTTAATCCTTCTTCATCAAATTTAGTTGGCGTCCATGCAGGAGATACATAAAGAAGATACCATCTAAGTACGTCTGCACCATATTTATCAAATAATTCAAATGGGTCTACTGTATTACCTCTAGACTTAGACATCTTTCTTCCTTCTTTGTCTAATATAAGGTCATTAACTAAAACTCTCTTATATGGTGATTTTCCTGTTACAAATGTTGATACTGCAAGTAGTGAATAGAACCAACCTCTAGTCTGGTCTATACCTTCACAAATAAAGTCTGCCGGGAATAATTCATCAAAGAAGTTTTCTTTATTTTCAAATGGATAATGATGCTGTGCAAATGGCATTGAACCGCTGTCAAACCAACAGTCGATAACATCAGTTACCCTTGTCATTACTCCACCACATTTTTCACATTTGATGTGAATTTCATCTACATATGGTCTATGAAGCTCTATAGATTCATCTATATCTTCAATTGCCTTTTCAACTAATTCCTTCCTAGAACCTATACTTTCTACATGACCACATTCACATCTCCATAAATTAAGTGGAGTACCCCAATATCTGCTTCTAGAAATAGCCCAGTCATTCAAATTCTCAAGCCAGTTTCCAAAACGCTTTTCTCCTACATAACTTGGATACCACTCTACTGTATTATTATTTTCAATAAGTTTATCTTTAAGCTTTGTCATTTCAATATACCAGCTTGGCTTAGCATAATATAAAAGCGGTGTCTTACATCTCCAGCAGTGAGGATAATTATGAGCCATTTTTTGCTTTTTATAAAGCTTACCCTCTGCATGAAGCCATTTGATAATTTCTATATCTGCATCTAATACAAACATACCTTCCCAAGGAGTAGCAGTATATTTACCATCTTCATTCACTGGTTGAAGTACAGGTAAGTTATATCTTTTACCAGTATTGTAGTCATCTTCACCAAAAGCAGGTGCAGTATGAACTATACCTGTACCATCTTCAGTAGTTACATAATCTGCACAAGTTACAAAAAAGGCTTTTTTATCAGGTTTTACAAATGGCATTAATTGCTCATATTCCATATATTCTAAGTCTTTACCTTTAAATTCTTCTAGTACTTCATACTCACCTTCTATTACATCAGGTGCTAAAGTTTTTGAAACATAATATATCTCTCCAGTTTTCTCAGATTTTACCTTTATATATATTTCATCTGGATTTACTGTCAATGCAACGTTAGAAGCTAAAGTCCAAGGAGTAGTAGTCCATACTAAAAAGTATTCATCTTTACCTTTTACTTTAAATTTAACAACTACTGTATTACTCTTTATTTCTTGATAACCTTGTGCAACTTCGTGGCTCGCAAGTCCCGTACCACATCTAGTACAATATGGAAGTATCTTATGTCCTTCATATATTAATCCTTCTTTATAGAATTTATCGAGAATCCACCAAATAGTTTCAATATAATCATTATCTAATGTAATATAAGCATTCTCAAGGTCAATGGCATAAGCCATTCTCTTAGTCATTTCTCTCCATAAACTTTCATATTTAAATACTGACTCTCTACATTTTTGATTGAACTTATCTATTCCGTAGTTTTCAATGTCCTGCTTATTTTTTAAGTTTAATTCTTTTTCCACTTCGATTTCAACAGGAAGTCCGTGAGTATCCCAACCAGCTTTTCTCTTTACCTTATACCCCTTCATAGTTTTATATCTACAAACGGAATCTTTAAGAGTTCTTGATATAACATGATGTATACCCGGTCTACCATTTGCAGTTGGCGGTCCTTCATAAAATACAAATGATGGACTGTCTTCACGAATTTCTACACTTTTCTTTAAAATATCAATTTCATCCCAAAATTCAGATATTTTCTTTTCATTTTCACTGACAGAAAGATTTGATAATTCTTCAAATTTTTTCATTCGCTCTGCCCTTCCTTTCTACATTATTAGTTTTAAATTACAAACTAGAAATTATAAGTTGTAAAATAAAAATCCCTAAGCCACAAAGACTTAGGGACGGATTTTTTCCGCGGTACCACCCAAATTATAGGATAAATTTCCTATCACTCATTAGAATTTAACGCATATCTGCGAGATACCCTACTATTATTTCAGGTATCTAGCTCTGAGGTGATTTTCATAAAGGCGTACGCTGATAATCTCTCACCAACTGATTATCTCTCTGTAAGCGACTATCCTTTACTACTCTCCTCTTCACTGCCATTAACAATATTTATTTTTAATAATAATATATCAAAATATACCCATTTGTCAAAAATTTTTTTTAAAATTCTGCATTTCTTGGTGTTCTAGGGAATGGTATTACATCTCTGATATTTGCCATGCCTGTCAAATACATTATCATTCTTTCAAATCCTAAACCATAACCAGCATGCTTAACTCCACCATATTTTCTAAGTTCTAAATACCACCAATAATCTTCTTTATTTAATCCCATCTCTTCCATTCTCTTTTCAAGTACATCTAATCTCTCTTCCCTTTGACTTCCTCCAATTAATTCTCCTACTCCCGGTACAAGTAAATCCATAGCTGCAACTGTTTTTCCATCATCATTAATTCTCATGTAAAATGCCTTTATATCCTTTGGATAGTCAGTAACAAACACAGGCTTTTTAAATACTTCTTCAGTTAAATATCTTTCGTGCTCTGTTTGGAGGTCACATCCCCACTCTACAGGATACTCAAATTTCTTATCTGCATTTTTTAATATATCTATAGCTTCAGTATAAGAAACTCTTCCAAATTCAGAATTTACAACATTATTTAATCTATCTACTAAACCTTTATCTATAAATTTATTAAAAAATTCTATTTCTTCAGGAGCATTTTCCATAACGTATTTAATAATATATTTAACCATATCTTCTGCAAGTTCCATATCATCATTTAAATCTGCAAAAGCTATTTCTGGCTCAATCATCCAGAATTCTGAAGCATGTCTTGCAGTATTAGAATTTTCAGCTCTAAATGTAGGTCCAAAAGTATATACATTTCTAAAGGCAAGAGCATATATTTCAGCTTCTAATTGTCCACTTACAGTTAAATTAGTTTCCTTTCCAAAAAAATCTTTTGAAAAATCTATCTTTCCTTCTTTATCTCTTGGTATGTTATTCAAATCCACTGTCGTTACTCTGAACATTTCCCCTGCACCTTCACAGTCACTTCCTGTTATTATGGGAGTATGAACGTAAACAAAACCTCTATCTTGGAAAAATTTATGAATTGCATACGCCGCTAGTGAACGAACTCTAAATACTGCTGAAAAAGTATTACTTCTTGGTCTTAAATGAGCTATTTCTCTCAAAAACTCAAAAGAATGTCTTTTCTTTTGCAAAGGATAATCTTTTTCACAACTAGCTTCTAAAATTATCTTTGAAGCCTTAACTTCAAATGGTTGCTTTGCTTCTGGAGTAGCAACAAGTTTTCCTTCTACAATAATTGCCGAACTAATTCCAAATTTTGATACCTCTTTAAAATTATCTAAGTTATCTTCAAATACTATTTGTATGTTTTTAAAAAAAGTTCCGTCATTAAGCTCTATAAAGCCAAAAGATTTTGATGCCCTTACTGTTCTAATCCATCCAGATACTACTATATCTTTGTCTATATACTTTTCAGTTTCTCTATAAATATCTTTTACTAAAACTGATTTCATAATATATACCTCCTCCTTATTTTTTTGTAAACATTAAATATAATATACTTTAATTAAATTTAAGCCTTACTAACACCTAATAAACCAAATTAAAACTAAATTTTATCAATATCGTAAAATCACATTTCTAAGCTATTTAACCTTAATCTGATTTATAAATATAAAAACCTTTCATCCCAAAAAGGGACGAAAGGTTACATTCCGCGGTGCCACCCTCATTGTCATATGAAATGACCAACTTTAACCAGTACTAAAATTAATACTGTCCAATAGATAACGGTTTGGCTCCGTCTAAGCCTACTCTCCAATAAATGGATTTCGGTTAGCGACTCAGAGATGTTCTTCAATATAGGTTTCGTATCGGCCTCCCACCACCACCGACTCGCTTATACTACCTCCTATATCTACTCTTCTCATCGTCGTCATTTTGCAGTATATTTTTTATAGGTATTATATCATCTTTATCTAAAATTATCAAAGGGTTTATATCATTTTTTCCAAAAAAAATTTATTTATTCACTCCTACTCTTAATTTACGTTTCTTTAATACTTTAGCCACTGAAGAGACTAGAATAATTCCAACAGAAATAGCTCCTCCTATAAATATTGCTTCTGTTCCTATTTCTACAGCTTTATAAAAATCTTGATTTATAAGTTTCTCCATTGAAAGATATATTCCATAGCCCGGTACAAGTGGAACTATACCCGGAATAACAAAAGTTGTTACTGGTTTTTTATCTAATCTTGCAAATATTTCACCTAAAACCCCTATACTAATAGCACCAATAAAATTTGCAAAGGTCATAGATTGAGTTATATTTTTAATAAGCAAATAAACAGTCCATCCCACAGCTCCAGTTATTCCTGCATAAAAAATAGATTTTTTAGGAACATTAAAAAATACTGAAAATCCGACAGTTGAAATAAAAGCAAAAATAAAATCTTTAAAGTAAAGCATTAAACACCCCTCCATTCATATAAATCCAAAGTTTAAGAACAGTACCTACTCCTACAGCTATTGATATTGCGATTATTATTGCTTCTCCAACTCTAGATACTCCTGCAATAAGCTCTCCAGATATAAAATCCCTTAAACCATTTGTAAGTGCTACTCCCGGTACAAGAGGCATTATAGCTCCAACAATTATCATATCTATATTTTCTCCAAGTCCAATAATTTTTGATAAAATTGCAAGTAAAGATATTAAAGCACCACTAGTTGCATTAGCCAAAAAAGATGTCTCACTTAATTTTTCAATTTTTTCATTTACAATTATTCCAATAATTGATACTAAAAAAGCTAAAACAAAATCAACAAATTCTGCTCCAAATAACAGTGCAAAAAAAGCAGAAGCTATTCCTGTAAAAAATCTTCTTATATAAATGGGATATTTTTTATCTTGATCTATTTCTTTTAAAATTTCTAAAGCTTCATCTAAACTCATATCACTATTTACAAATTCTCTTGCAAAATTATTTACTTTAGATATTTTACTAAGATTTATCGTTCTATTTTTTATTCTTTTTATAAAAGTTATCCCATCAAATCTATTCTCAGATATAAATATTCCAGTAGGTGTCACAAAAGAGCTTACATACTTTAAATTTCTAGATTTACATATTATTTTAATTGTATCTTCCGTTCTATAAGTTTCTGCACCATTTTTAAGCAATATTTCACCAGCATATAAAGCTATCCTTAAAATCATTTTTTTATCTTTTTCGCTCATTTAAACAACCCCATTCTAAATATAATTATTTTCGATTATTATATTAAATCACATACTAATGATGCTGACAAGAATTAATTTTTAAATTATTCCATCCTTTTTTTACTATGTATTTACAAATAAAATATACAAAAAATATATCTATATCAACCTTTTATAAAAAAAGAGGTGATAATATGCCTAAAGGACCTATAGAACCTAATGCAGCAAAAGCACTTAATGAAATGAAATATGAAATAGCTCATGAATTAGGTATTATAGATGATATGGAAAAAAATCGAAAAACTTTTAATTCAGGTTCAAATGTCTTATTTGCTGGACATGTTGGAGGTCAAATGACACGAAGACTTATAGAAATGGCTGAAAAAGAGCTTGTAAACAAAAATTCACAAAATAGTGTAAAAGGGTAGAAAAAATTTTTCTACCCTTTTTTTAAATTTGAATTATAAACTTTTCTGTTATGAAGTATCCAAATTTTATCTGAAAAATCTCCAGAATTAATTCCTTCTATAGCTTTTTGCATATCAAACATTCTTGCATCTATTATATCTAAGTAATGAAGTAATTCTGCCTCTGGTATCATTGGTCTTTTAGGACTTCCAAATTCTGGCTCATAGTGATGAGAAAGAACCATATGTTGTAAAAGCATAGATATTTCTTCATCAGCTCCTATTTTAGTTGCTACTCTATCTATCTTTTTTATTCCCTGTATTATATGTCCTAAAAGTTGTCCTTCACTTGAATAATCCGATACTATTCCAAGTTTATTAGCTTCCATTTCATCAACCTTTGCTATATCATGAAGTATTACTCCTGCAAACAACAAGTCAGTATTAAGATGAGTATACACTTCACTCAATCTTTCAGCTGATTTAAGCATTGTAAGTATATGGTATAAGAGTCCACTTCTAACTGCATGATGATTTATCTTTGCAGCAGGATAAAATAAAAGTTTATCTTTACTTTCATAAATAATACTTTCAACTATCTTCTTTATATCTTGATTTTCTATTTTTTCAATATATTTAACTACTTCATCAAACATATACTGCGGATTTTGAGGTGCACATAAAACATAATCTTCAATATTTAGATTATCTTCTTTCGTTGCATGTCTAATTTTTACTATTTTAAGCTGTAATCGACCTTGCCACTCTATTACATTTCCCCTAACTTTTATCAGTTGGTATTGTAAATACTTTTCTTCATCTTCTTTCGTACATTCCCATAATTTTGCATTAATCTCCCCTGTATTGTCAATCAATGTAAAATCCATGTAATTTTTATTATTACTAGAAGTTTTAACTTCTACAGATTTTATTAAGAAAAATCCTTCTATATAATCTCCATTTTGAAATTCTATTATTTTTTTTATTTCCATAATATATCTCTCCATTTAATTTATAATCATTTTATATTATAACATCTTGTAAATACATATAAAGTAGTAAATAATATTATTTTTTAAATTTGAAAACGTTATCATCTTCAGTTTGATAATAATTTAATATATAATTCTTATATATTCATCAAATTATCAAAAAGGAGGATATACATGAAAAAGCCTACGGTACTTATGATTTTAGACGGATTTGGCTTAAACGAAAAAAGTTATGGCAATGCAATTAAACAAGCTAACACACCAAATCTTGATAGATATTTTGAAAAATATCCTAATAATATAATTCATGCTAGCGGTATGAACGTTGGACTTCCAGAAGGACAAATGGGAAACTCTGAAGTAGGTCATTTGAATATAGGTGCTGGAAGAATCGTTTATCAAGATTTTACTCGTATAAGCAAATCTATAAAAGATGGAGATTTCTTTAAAAATGAAGTCTTACTTGAAGCATTGGAAAATGTAAAAAAACACGATTCAACTCTTCACCTTTGGGGGCTTTTATCTGATGGAGGTGTTCACAGTCACAATACACACCTTTATGCATTATTACAACTTGCAAAGGACAATGGAATTGAAAAAGTATATGTACACGGATTTTTAGACGGTCGTGATGTTCCGCCTTCAAGTGCTGTAAAATATATTGAAGAATTAGAAGCAAAAATGAAAGAAATCGGTATAGGAAAGATTGCAACTGTTTCAGGACGTTACTATGCAATGGACCGCGATAAAAGATGGGAAAGAACTAAACTTGCTTATGATGCACTGGTATTAGGTCAAGGTGAAAAGGCTAATTCAGCCATAGAAGCTGTAAAAAATTCTTATGCTCAAAACGTAGTAGATGAATTTGTAAAGCCAACAGTTATTATGGAAAATAACTGCCCCATTGCAACTGTATTACCTAACGATTCAGTAATCATGTTTAACTTTAGACCAGACAGAGCTAGACAAATTACAAGAGCTTTTGTAGACCCTGAATTTGATGGTTTTGATAGAAGCAAAGGATTTTTCCCTATACATTATGTATGTATGACTCAATATGATGCTTCAATGCCAAATGTCTTCATAGCCTATCCACCACAAAAATTAAAAAATACTTTTGGTGAATATATTGCTAATAAAGGGTTAAAACAACTTAGAATCGCTGAAACTGAAAAATATGCTCATGTTACTTTCTTCTTTAATGGAGGAGTTGAAGAACCTAATAAAAACGAAACAAGAATATTAATCCCTTCACCAAAGGTTGCGACTTATGATATGAAACCTGAAATGAGTGCTTATGAAGTAACTGAAAGACTCATCGAAGAAATTAATAAGGATATATATGATGTAATCATTGTAAACTATGCAAATCCTGATATGGTTGGTCATACTGGAAATCTAGAAGCTGCTATAAAGGCTATAGAAGTTGTAGATGAATGTGTAGGAAAAGTTGTTGATACTGTATTAGAAAAAGATGGACAGATACTTATTACTGCTGACCATGGAAATTCTGATGAAATGCTTGATGAAGAAGGTAATGTCATTACTGCTCATTCTACAAATCCTGTACCTATCATACTTATAAATGCAGCTGAAAATTTTTCACTTGCTGAAGGTAAATTATGTGATATAGCACCAACATTACTTCATTTAATGGGAATTCCTAAACCTGAAGAAATGACAGGTAAATCACTACTACTTGAACCTGCATATGCTACTGAAGAAGTTACTGCATAATTTAAAAAACAAAAATTTTTGAATGTAGATTTAATTAAAAATGTACTCTATAAAGTAAGTAAACAAAAAATGCTTTATAGGAGTACATTTTTAATTTTTTATATATTTAGCCGTACATAATAACACAATAAAATAACTTTTATACATACTTTTATCAAACTTAATTTTTTAAATTACAATTTTTCCTTTATCTGTATTGTTAATCTAATAACTATAATTATGTTATAATTAACTTTGCAAATATAAAATTACTAGAGGTGATTTTATGAATTCTATCAAGAAATACATACCCGGAATTATTTTTGTCTTATTTATAGCTATTTTATCTATTTTTGTAAATAATTTATTGAAAGATTTTATTAACCTTGAAGCTCTTACCATAGCAATTATTATAGGTATTTTTTATAATAATACTATTAAAACTCAAGATATTTTCAAAGAAGGAGTTAATTTTTCTTTAAAAAAACTACTTAAAATTGGAATTGTACTATTAGGTTTTAAACTAAATATTTATGCAATTTTAAAACTTGGTCCTAAAATAATTACTATGGTAATAATTTATGTTCCAACAGCCTTAATTTTATCAATATTTATAGGAAATATATTAAAAGTAAATAAAAAATTATCTACTTTGATAGGTGTTGGTTCTTGTATTTGTGGTGCATCTGCTGTAGTTGCTTTATCGCCTTGTATAAAAGCTGATGAAGATGATTCAGTAATTGCTGTATCAATAGTTAGCTTTTTAGGTGCAATAGGAGTTTTAATTTATTCAGCTATTGCTGCTAGTGGAATGAATTTAACTGCCATCCAATACGGTGCTTGGTCTGGACTAACTCTTCATGGAGTTGCACATGCTCTAGCTGCTGCATTTGCTTTAGGAGATACTTCAGGTGAAATCGGGACTTTCGTAAAAATGACAAGAGTACTTATGATTGTACCTGTTTCATTGACCTTAAGCTTCTTTTTTAACAAAGATGGTAACGGTCAAAAAGCTAAATTTCCTATTTATGTTTTATATTTCATTTTAGCTGGAATCATTAATTCTATTGGCATAATACCTATAAATATAATTAAAATTTTAACCAAAACAAGCTCTCTATTAATATTAATGGCTATGACTGCCATGGGGCTTTCAGTTAATTTCAAAAATATATTAAATAAAGGTATGAAAGCTTTAATAGCTG
This sequence comes from Caminicella sporogenes DSM 14501, assembly GCF_900142285.1. Classification (NCBI taxonomy): domain Bacteria; kingdom Bacillati; phylum Bacillota; class Clostridia; order Peptostreptococcales; family Caminicellaceae; genus Caminicella; species Caminicella sporogenes. The sequence goes on from NZ_FRAJ01000008.1 coordinate 24,545, forward strand.
CAACTTTGCTCTTTAGTATACTTTCAAGTATAAGTCTTTTTTCAATTTTAAAAGTTTTATAAACAACAAAAGCAAGGAATTTTCAAATCATATTCCTTGCTTTTTAATTTCATTTTTATTTATTATTTTTAGGTTCTCCAACCTCTATTGGATTAGACTTATCCATACTCCATTCATACCATCCACCGTCATATACAGCAATATCTTTCCAGCCCATTAAATAAGCAGCAAAAAATGCTTCACTTGCCCTCCAGCCTGTACCACAATAAAATACAACTTTTTTGTCAGGAGTAATTCCCCATTCTTCCCAATTTTTTGCTATTTCGTGGAAATTACGCATTGTATTATCAATATTTCTATAATCCTCCATGTGATATGGGTCTGAACCAGCATGTCCCCATACTGCTCCAGCTATATGTCCCTTTGGTTTAATATAGCTATACCCTTTTGTTTTTCCTATATATTCTTCCCAACTACGTACACTTACAAGTACTGCATTTTTATCTGCAAGAATTGATTTTACTTTTTGAATATCAATTATATATTCCGGTTTAGCAGGAACTTTTACACCAAACTCTTTTACAGGAGTTGGTTTATTAGTTTTAGTTTCTATTTCAAAACCTGCATCTAACCATGCTTTAAAACCACCATCTAAAAGCCTTACATCTTTAACTCCGGCATACATCATAATAGAAGCTGCACGAGCTGCTGCCATATTATCAGCACCGTACAATATCACCGTTGTATCATAAGTAATACCATTTCGCAATAACATTTTTTCAATATCTTCATCTGAAACTTTATTCCATAAAGGCTCTTTTTCAATTTCATTAGTATCTAAATGTATTGCTCCCGGTATATGTCCCTTATTATAATCTTTTGGCTTTCCCCAACTCACTTCAAAAATTTTATACCTTTTTCCTCGATAAGTTTCTGGTTTTTTACCATTTATCAAATCATTTATCCAACCAGCATATACTAATTTTTCATAGTTTGCTAATCTATCCATTGGTAGACTTTCATCTAAAGCCCATGCTAATAATCCACCTTCTAAATATAGTACTTTTTTATATCCTAATTCTCTTAAAATCTCAACCATTTCACTAACTTTTTCTCCTTTTGCATCATAAAGTAAAATAGTTTTATCAGAAGTAATCCCTTTTGATTTTAAAAGATTTTTCAATTCATCATCATTTATTCTCTTTCCTTCATCATTAAAAATCCAAGAAAATGGAAAATCTACTGCTCCTTTAATATGACCTCCCCTTTTCTCCCCATTTAATTTCCATCCATTATATTCTGCTATACTACGTATATCTACTATAACTAAACCTTTTTCTCCTAATCTTTCTGATAATTCTTTAACATTTATAGTATTTTTGACTTCTTCTGATTTTAAATTTGTATTAGACTTGTCAACTGTTTTTTCATATTTACCATTACTACATCCGCTTAACAAACCAAACATAAGTAACAAAACTACTGTTAAAGCAATTAATTTAAATCTCTTGTTCATTTCTTATTGCCTCCAATCATGATTATGTTAATTTTTCATCATTAATACTAACAAAGGGATTAGCTAGATTCAAATAAATATATTTTATAACTTTTTAATACCTATAAATTTATTTTATAATGCTATTTGCAATATAAAATTTTTTCTCAAAAATTCATAACTTTATTTAACTAATTTAAAACTAAAACAAATATAATATTAGTCCAACTTGGTATATTCCAAATCGCAAATTTCAAAATCATTTTTACAAAAACAACCAGTTTAAAAAAATTAATAATACAAAAACTATTTATACCAATTAAGTTTATAAGGAGTTGTTATTATGGCTAAAAGAAATAATGTTTCTCCTGAAGCACGTATGGCTTTTCAACAGTTAAAAGAAGAAATAGCTAGAGAATTGGGAGTCTATGATACTGTCAAAAAACACGGTTGGGGAGAAGTTTCTTCAAGAAATTGTGGAAATATTGTAAAAAAAGCTTTAGAAAAGAAACTAAAATAACATTAAAAAGATTATCATTTCACTACCTAAAAAAAATTTTAAAAAAACAAGAATACCTTGCTAAATGGTATTCTTGTCTTTGTTTTATTCATAATCAAATACAGTATTTACCCTTGCCGTTATTTCTATTAAACCTGATTGTATAATAGTAGTCGTATCTACTGCTTCCATATATGTACGTTCAACAGGATATGCATAACCATAACTTTCTTCTGTTATTTTAATTGGTATCATATTAACTTTAACTTTTAAAGTATGTTCTATACTTCTAGCTTTTTCAATCGTATTTAATATAGCAAGATTTAAAGCCTCATTATAATATGTATCTGGCTGTGCTATACTAAATTTAATACTTTCCACAATGTTTGCACCGCTATCTATTGCTGTATCTATAATTTCTCCAATTTTTTCTAAATTCCTTATCGTTATTGTAAGTTTATTAGTTACTTTAAATCCTCTAAAAACTTTCTTTCCTCCTTCATAATCATATTGAGGTTCTATCGAAAAAGTTTCTGTCTGTAAATCATCATCATCAATTCCCATTTCTTTTAATACCTCAAGTACTCTTTCAACCTTTCTAGAATTTTCAATTTTGGCAACTTCTAATTCTTCATTTTCTGTTATAACTCCTAAAGTAACAGTAGCAACATCTGGCTTTACTTTAACAGTTCCCTTACCTTCCAATTCTAAAATATAACTACATCTTTTTTCTTCTTTACTTTCTTTTATTTCTTTTTTCATCTTTTCTTTTTCATATCTCTTGACATCATGTTTTTTAAATGGATTTTTATATGAATAATCATAAGAATACTTTGCCGATGTTTTTTTAAACATAATCCAAATCACCTCTCAGTTAATTGTCCTTATAGCAATATTATTCATGTAATTCCTAAAATATCTCTAAAATATTATAGAAAATAATTGTTTTTTCAAAAAAAGTAATAAGCCCCTTAATTTAAAGGGGACTTGATTTAATATTTTGGCAATCTTATAGTAAATTTTGTACCTTTTCCTTCTTCACTTTGCACAGTTATCTCTCCATCATGAGCCTTTATAAGCATCTTCGCTATAGTAAGTCCAATACCTGCTCCACCCGTCTTTCGACTCCTAGATTTTTCACTTCGATAAAGCCTTTCAAATATATATGGCAAATCTTTTTCCGGTATACCTATACCATTATCTTCAACACTAATAATTATATTATCGCTCTCATCCTTTAAAACTACTTTAACTGTTCCACCAGCTTCAGTAAATTTTAATGCATTTGATAAAAGATTTATTATTACTTGACTAATTTTATCTCTATCTCCATTTATAAAAATATTTTCTTTAATATCATCTTTGATTACAATATTTTTTTTATCAAATTCATATCTAAATCCTTCTATAATTTCCCTTAATAACTTTGATATTTCAAATTCCTTCACATCTAAAATTATCTCATGACTTTCTATATCAACAAGATACTTAAGCTGCTTTACTAATTTCATCAATCTATCTACTTCATTTTTAAATATTATCATTCTTTCCTTAGTCGGCTGCCATACACCGTCTATTATGGCTTCAACATGACTTTTTAATATTGTAAGAGGCGTTCTTAACTCATGAGCAATATCTGTAGTAAGTCTTTTTCTAAGTTTTTGCTGTTCTTTTAAAGATTTAGATAAATGATTTATCGATTTTGAAAGTTCCGAAAGTTCCTCTATCTTATTTTCTTCTTCAATTTTTATATCTAAATTACCATTACTTATAGCATTTGAAGCCTCTATTATTTTTAAAATAGGTCTTGTAAACAGTTTTGAAAAATAAATCCCTAAAATAATTGCCACTACAATTGAAAAGAATGCAGCATACATTATTGCTTTATTAATATCTTTTGTAAATTCTACTTCCCTTTCGGATACCATAAATGGACCAATATATCCTATCTCAATATATCCTACTATTTTACCTTTATCTTTTAACTCAAAGCTTTTTATTTTATATTCCCCATTATTTATATTAAAATTTTTATTTAAATTTCTTCTGCTCATAAAGCCTTTGCCCATTCTGCCCATCATCTTCATATGCATTTTCATCATATTTCTTTTCATATGATGGGTAAATATTATATTTCCATTATTATCCTTAATAGTTAAGTCAAAATTACTTATAAAAGGCGATGCTTCGATATTTAAAAAGCTTTCTTCATTCCAACCTCCATTAACTCGATAGGACTCTTTAACATGTCTAACTATTTGATTTATTCTATTTTCCTGCTCGCTTTTCAAATAATAATCAAACTTTTGAAATAAAGTAATATTTGTTATTATACTAACAATAGCTATAGAAAATATCGTTCCAATTAAAATAAATAATGTTAACCTCGTTCTAAGTTTATTAAACATATTATCACCCTACAAATTTATATCCTATACCATAAACGGTTTTTATATACTTAAACTGTTCATCATCAATTTTATGTCTTATATTTTTTATATGTACATCGATTGTCCTATCATATCCTTCATAGTCAAACCCTAAAATCTTCGTAACAAGTTCTTCTCTGCTAAATACTCTGCCAATATTTCTAATAAATAAAGCTAGTATATCAAATTCCGTAGGTGTCAACTTTACAACTTTACCTTTTTTCTTTACTTCCATCTTTTTTAAATCTATTTCTAAATCTCCATTATTAATTTCTATTATATCTGCCTTTACTTCATCTTGTCTTGTTCTCCTTAAAATAGCATTTATTCTAGCTACAAGCTCCTTTGGACTAAATGGCTTTATCATGTAATCATCTGCCCCTATATTTAAACCCATAACCCTATCATCTTCCTCTACTTTTGCTGTCAACATGAGTATAGGAACTTTAGACTTAATCCTAATTTTTTTACATATTTCTTCACCTGAGATATCTGGAAGCATAAGGTCTAATACTATTAAATCTATATCTTTATTTTCAAATATATTTAAAGCTTCTTTACCATCAAAAGCACTATAAACTGTATATCCATCTTTTTCTAAATATGCTTTAACAACACTTACTATTTGCTGCTCATCATCTACTACTAATATAGTCTCTTTTTCTTTATTCATAAAACCACCCCAACGCCTATTTATAGTTAGATATATTATATACCATTTTTATGAAGAAATTATGAATAAAAAATTTTTAATTAAATGTATTACTTTTTTAAATATTTTATTTTTATTTGACATTATCATTAAATTGTGCTAAATTATTGATTATAATTTAATAAGTATTACCTCATCTCTCCACGAGGTGAGGTAGAGGCGCGATGTCTAATAGTACCTATATGGAGGTCGGAAACCTAAGAAGTATAGGGAAAGGAGCCATCGCCGAAGTCTTAGGCACCCAAAGTCTAAGGCTGGGCCTGCATCGAATAGGTGTAGGACTGTCATCAGGATAAAAAAAGCCCATTATCCTGATGGAGAGCTATCTCACGCTGGGCTAAAAGGAGGGATAGGTATGTCTGCTTTTTTGTTGTGCACATTTTGCACCTGACACACCTGTCAGGTGTTTTTTATTGCCAAAAATAAGTAATTAATTTTCATTATAAATCATGTAAAAATTAAGGAGGCTATAAAAATGCATTATAGATGGCTATCAATTATTCCACCAATATTAACAATACTTTTGTCATTGATTACTAAAGAAGTTTTCTTATCTCTATTTATAGGAGTACTTGTAGGAGCTACTATTATTACTCATAATCCTTTAACAGGTTTCACTGATACATTAAATACTTATATAGTAGGTTCTTTAACTGATTCTTGGAATGTTTCAATATTAATTTTCTGCCTTTCAATAGGAGGACTTATTGGAATATTAAGTAAAAATGGAGGTACAAAAGGTATTTCAAATCTTATAGTTTCCAAAGCTAAAAATAGTAAATCTACATTATTTTCTACATGGCTTATGGGGATGCTTATATTCTTTGATGATTACGCTAATTCACTAATCGTTGGAAGTACAATGAGAAGCATTACCGATAAAATGAAAGTTTCTAGAGAAAAATTAGCTTATATAGTAGACTCAACAGCTGCTCCCGTTTCAAGTATAGCACTCATTTCAACATGGGTAGGATTTGAAACAGGTTTAATTAAAGATGGGCTTTCAAGCATAAATGTAGACTTAAATGCTTATACTGTATTTTTACAGACAATTCCATACAGATTTTATAGTTTATTAACTCTTGCATTTGTTCTTATAATTATATTCATTGGCAAAGACTTCGGACCAATGGCTAGAGCTGAAAGAAGAACTTATTTAACGGGAAAAGTTTTAGACGATAATGCAACCCCTTTAGTGTCTGATGAAGTTTCCTCACTAGAATCAAATACAAGTGTAGAAAGATGGTATAATGCCGTAATTCCAATTCTTTCTGTTATAATAATTACTATTATAGGATTGTATATAAATGGTGGAGGACTGAAAGGTGCAAGTTTAAAAGATGCATTTGGAAATGCTGATGCAAGTGTTGTATTGCTTTGGGCTTCATTTGGTGGAACTATTGTTGCAGCTTTAATGAGCCTTGCTCAAAGAATACTTTCTTTAAAAGAAATTATGGAAGCATGGGTTGCCGGACTTAAATCAATGACAGTAGCTTCAATAATACTAGTACTAGCATGGGCTTTAGGTTCTGTAAATGACAAACTTGGTACTTCTCAATTTATTGTAGATATTACTAAAGGTTCTCTACCTCATTATTTACTACCAGTTGTAATGTTTATAATTCCAGCTATTGTTGCTTTTGCAACAGGTTCATCATGGGGTGCAAATTCTATTGTAATGCCTCTTGCTATAAATTTAGCATATCAAATTGGTGGCATAGATATGTTAATCCCAACAATAGGTTCTGTTTTAACTGGTGCAGTACTCGGAGACCACTGTTCACCTATTTCAGATACTACCATTATGTCTTCAATGGCTAGTGCATGTGACCACATAGCTCATGTTAAAACTCAAATGCCTTATGCTATGGCAGTAGGAATAGTTTCTATTTTAATAGGTTTTATACCTGCTGGATTTGGTTTCAATCCTTATATTTCATTAATTTTAGGAATTGTAACTTTAATAGCATTAGTCAATTTAATTGGTGTAAAACCTACAGATGAAAAAAGATTATCTATGATTCCCATTCAAAGTACAAACAAATAAAGTATAAATAAATTTAAAAGACAAAACATCCTAAATTAATATTGGATGTTTTGTCTTTTAAATTTGCATCAAAACTATATTCTGAATAGTTCAAAATATTAAAACTATGTTTATATATTACGTAATTGGGTATTTTATAATTGTAAATTTAATAAAAATTTTTAAGGAGGTTTTTTCTTTATGTTAGTTGGAAAAAAAGCACCTAATTTTAAAACAAAAGCTTTTATCAATGGTGAAATTAAAGAAATAAGTTTAGAAGATTTTAAAGACAAATGGGTAGTATTATGTTTCTATCCCGGAGACTTTACATTTGTTTGACCTACAGAATTATCAAGCATAGCAGTTCGCTATAACGAATTAAGAAATTTAAATGTAGAAGTACTTGCAGTAAGTGTTGACAGCGTCTTTTCTCACAAAGTTTGGAATGAAACTGAATTATCTAAAATGGTAGATGGTGGTATTCCTTATCCTATGCTTTCTGACCAAGGAGGAAATATAGGAAAATTATATGGAGTATATGATGAAGAAATCGGAGTAGATATAAGGGGCAGATTTTTAATAGACCCAAATGGAATTATTCAAGCTGCTGAAATATTAACTCCTCCAGTTGGAAGAAATCCTGAAGAATTAATAAGACAAATCAAAGCATATCAGCATCATTTTAATACTAATGAAGTAATGCCTTCTGGATGGACTGAAGGAGAAAAAACACTAAAACCATCTACTGAATTAGCTGGTAAAGTTTGGGAACAGTGGAAGCCAGAAAAATAAACATTAAATAGATTAAATAGGAGATAGATAAGTTCATCTATCTCCTTATTTTATTATATCTACAAATTCAGCACCAGTAACTTTTGCCAATTCATCTACTTCAAGTTCAATTTGAATTCCTATTTTTCCACCACTAACTATAATCTTTTCTATATTTAAAGCACTTAAATCTATAAAAGTTTTATAATGTTTTTTCATTCCTATTGGTGAACAACCACCTCTTATATATCCTGTAAGCTTTAAAATATCTTTAACTGATACCAACTCTACTTTCTTTTCTCCAGCTGCCTTTGCTGCTTTCTTCAAGTCTAGCTCTGTATTTACAGGTACTATAAAAACATATATATTCTTACTATTTCCCTTTACTACAAGTGTCTTATATACAACATCTGGCTCTTTACCGATTTTCTTAGCAACAGACATTCCATCTATCTTTCCATCATTATTATCATAAGTAATCATATTATAATTTATCTTTTTTTGTTCTAAAATTCGCATGGCATTTGTCTTTTTAATTTTCATATTCTACACACTTCCCCATTTAACTATCTACATTTAATCATTTAATCATTAAATTAATGTACAGCCTTTTTGAGAACTTCTAAATTCTCATACATAACAGATATATAATCTTTACCTTTCTCCATATCCTCTTTGGTCATACCTCCTATAGGATTTAGCACAGCCGTCTTTGCTCCAGTTTCAACAGCTATAACCTTAGCTAGTTTTGGACTTGCTAAAGTTTCAAAAAATATATATTTTATTCCGTACTCATCTACTAGTTTGCTAATTTTAGCCATCTTCGCTGCACTCGGTTCTTCTTGAGGTGATAATCCTGAAATACTAATTTGTTTTAATCCATATCTATCTGCCATATAACCAAAAGCAGCATGAGAAACTACAATATAATCTAATTTTCTATCTTTTAATTCTTTTTTATATTTCTCATCTAATTGTCTTAACTCATCAGCAAATTCTTTAAAATTTTCTTCATAAAATTCTTTATTTTTTTCATCTGCCTTTATAAAAGCATTTTTAATATTTTCTGCTTGTTTAATTGCTCTTATAGGGTCTAACCATATGTGTGGGTCATATATTCCATGATGATGTTTATTTTCTGCATTTGCATGTTCATCATTTCTTTCAAATTTTCTAAGCTCAATTCCTCTTGATGCTTCAACAACTATTAATTTATCATTATTTAAAGAATTTACTAATTTATCTGCCCACATTTCCATATTTACTCCATTGTAAATAAATACATCTGCCTTTTCTAGCTTTGACATGAGCTTTGCTGTTGGCTCCCACTGATGTGGTTCTGCTCCCGGCGGAACCATTAATTTTACATCAACTTTATCTTTTCCTATTTTTTTAGCAAAATCATACATAGGATATATACTTGCATATACTATTAATTTATCTGTATTTTTTTCTATGTTCGATTGTGTTTTAGATTGTGTACTGCATGCAGTTGTCAATAACATCAGTACAGCAACTATAATACTAAAAAATTTTTTTATCATCTTGATTATACTCCCTCCCTAATTCATAAATAAAAAGCCCCATTTAGGACTTATATTATGACTAATTTCTTTATTATTTATCTCTATTTAATATATATATCTAATCTAAGCAATTTGGTCTATATTTTCATCACATACTACAAACAGCCCTCTTTTATCCTTTTTTGCTTTAGTAGAAGCTAAACTAGCTGTATTTACAAGTTTTAAAATGACAGAATTTATATCAGTATCTTTATTCATAAAATCTGTTTTACCTGCTATTCCAGCTGAAATTGTAACAGGTATACGGTTTACAAATTCATATTCATTAACTGCTTTTAATATTTCTCTAGCCTTAATTTCACTTTTATCAATATAATAGGGAGTCAATACAATAAATTCATCGCCTCCGAATCTACAAACATGCAAATCTGGTGCTGTAAACTCCTTTAATAAATCAGCAATGTCTTTTAATATCATATCTCCACAAACATGTCCATATTCCTTATTAATATAACCAAATTTGTTAACATCTATAAATATCAAAGACATTTCTCTATTATTTTCTACTAGCTCTATAGCTTTATAAAATATGTAGTCACTTTTATAAAGACCGGTAAGCAAATCTATATGTTTTCCCAACTCAACATTCAATATTTCTTCAGTTATAAACCCTTCAATATTTTCTCCATTTTTCACTAAAGAAATATCTATATCATTTTTATTAAATATCTCTTTAACTTTCCATATAGATGTATCTATACTCACACAAACAAAATTATTCAACATAACATCAGCAGCAATCCTATTTGGATGGGCAGCTATAAGTTGTTTTTTAGTAATTATACCAACAATTTCATTATTTTCTGCTACTAAAAAATTATCTATATCTTTTTTTAAAGCAAGTTCCTTAATAAATCTTACTCCATTAAGGACATCAACTACAGTAAAATCCCTAACCATAATATTTGAAACTTTTCTTATCATAGGTCAATAGATTTGCTAACTTGAATAGTAATATCTATTTGAGCTTTTATTATCATAGATTCGTTAGCAATCTTGCCTCCTTCCTCTATTATTAAATTGACAAGTTTTTCTTTAGGCAAAATATTTAACAGTGATTTTCTTATGACAATGGCTTCAATAAAAACATGATTTACCTTTATAATTTCATATTGTTCTGGCGATAGTATATCTACCATTCTTCGTGCTGCTTCAGGTCCAATAGGTGCATTCTTACATACTATCAAAACATCTTGCATCGGAGGCATCTCAAATTCAGATAATCGCATAGTTATTTCTGCTTTTTTAGAATTCTCTATATAAGTCCCCATATTAATCCACCTTTCTCAATTCTAAACCCCCCATTAAATAATCAATATTATTTTATCATAAATCGTCAAATCTTTCTATTTTTTTACATAATTTTTCTTTTAATAATATTAAAACCATAATATCATATTAATTGCAATATTTAACATATTCGCTTCTTAAATCTAGTCAAAATATAATAGAAAGATTTACCAAATAAAATTGAAAAAATAACATTTCCAACTGCATGTAATGTATCAAATGGTATACTAGCAATATATGTACTTATAAAAGTTTTTAATGTAAGGGGATATACAAAACCAATCCAATGCCAAATATTCATTATCCAACCAAATAAATATCCACATATTCCAGATAATACAGCAAACTGTTTTAAATTAAATTCTCGCTTTCTTTTTCCCAATATTGCTGCTAAAACGCCACAAAGTCCCCAGCAAAACATCTGCCACGGAGTCCAAGGTCCCTGCCCTAAGAAAAAATTTGAAACTAAAGCTGCTACTGCTCCAACCATAAAACCTATCTGCATGCCAAAAACATATCCTGTAATCATTACTATAAATGTAGTAGGCTGTACACTCATTAAAGCAGCAAATGGTATTCTACTTATAGCAGCAAGAGTTGCCATAGTTGATATTAGTGGAACTTCCTTTGAATTCATTTCTTTTTTTTCAAATTTCCAGAAAAAAGTTAACATTATTAATCCAATAATTACAGCTGATAATATTGGCCAACTAAATATATTATAAAAGGGATTTTCAGGTATTACACTTATTGCCAATATTAAAATTATTATCAAAATAATTATTATAAAGCTATTTTTCATAGAAAAATTCCCCTCTTTAATCTTGTAAAATATTTTGTAGCTTCATTACGCTATATGCACATTGAGCCCTTGTAGCAGCTTTTTCAGGATTAAAATTAGGATATAAAATATTTCTTTTCTTAGCAATTTCTACATAACCAGAATACCAATAAGGTCCTCTTTTAAGATTAATTATTTTTTCTTTAGGTAGACATCTTACTAACATAGTAGCAATTTCTGCTCCAGTAATTTTCCCATTAGGGTCAAATTTACTTTCTGATCGTCCTTTTATAAATCCTTTATTTACTCCAATACAAATAAAATCATACGCCCAATGATTTTTAGATATATCATCAAATTTCAAATTATCACTATACATCATATCTTTTAATCCTAATCCTGCAACAACATACTTTGTAAATTCAGCTCTCGTAACTAAATTTTCTGGTTTAAATGTATTATCAGGATAGCCAGATAATACATTTTCCCTAACCAATTTCATTATTTCATCATATGCCCAGTAATCATTTTTTAAATCTGAAAATACTCTATCTTTTAATTTATAACTTTTATAATCTAAATTGACAGGAAAAGGCTTCTGACACAATGCTATTATTGCATAAGCAGTCATTTGTACAGGTGAAGAATTTACTCTTTTTTTCCAATAAAAAAATCCTTCTTTACTTTGCAGTTTTATAAGATGAGTAATAGGATTTTCTCCATTTTGTAGCCATTTTTTAGCAAACAAATCTTCTCCTGCTGCTATTAAAGCTTGTATACCCCAAGAATCAGACGCTGAATTTGAATCTTTCCCCATCCATTCACCTGCACTAAACCCTCCATCTTTTTGCATTTGATTCTTCATATATTCTAATGCCTTCTTTACAACGTATGATGTTTTTGGATTTTCTCCCAATATTATTAAAGTTTGAATAGCTATTGCTGTATCGTCCAAGTCACTCTGAATTCCTTCAGCCCAACCAAAACCTCCATCTTCATTTTGTCTAGAAACAAGCCATTTTTTAGCTTTTTCACTATTAGGTACATTATGCCCCGTAGAAGCTATAGCTAAAATAGACCACATATGAGCATTAATCATACCTTTTTCACCTTTTTTAATTTGACAAAATTCTCCATCTTCTTGCTGAAAAGAAATAATTTTATTTAATAAGTTCTCTCCATTATAAGTATAATCCTCATTAACCGATGAAAGAGTTAATAACATACGAGCATAGTCTATAGTTTCTTCTAAATTTATTTTTGATTCCTTTATATAATCTATAGGACTTTTACCTTTAGACCTCCATGATGAATCTGTAATTTTCTCACCAGCAGCAGATAAAGCCATAATCGTCCAACATGTTACAGCTACACTGCTCTTTTTCCCTTTTTTTGATGGAAACCCTCCATCATCATTTTGAACCTTATGAAGATATTCAATAGCTTTATCTATGCTTCTATCTCTACTAACTTTTATATATTCAATATCAGCAAAACTAATACTAAAAATTGTAAAAAATATAGATAAACAAAGAATTACTGAAATAATAGATTTTCTTTTGCTCATTTCTCTTTGCCCTCCCATAATTTTTTTATCTAAATGTTTTTATTCCCCATAATAGCTTTCAATATTTTCTTTCCTTCTTCTTTAGTAACTATATTATCTGCTAAACCATAAAACAACTTACTTATTTGAGGTGAATAAAAAGTTGAATTAGTAAGCATTTCATGCTTATCTCCAAAACCAATTATACTACCTCTATCTAATAATATTATCTTATCTGCATATTCTGCAGCAAATTCTACATCATGTGCAACCATAAAAATAGCTGTTCCTTCAGATTTTAACTCCAATAAAATCTTTCCCAATTTCTCCTTAAGTTCATAATCTAATCCTCTCGTAGGTTCATCTAATAGTAATATTTTAGGTCTTGTAATCAATATAGAAGCCAGAGCCACACGCTGCCTTTCTCCTGTACTTAAATCTCTTGGATTTTTATCTTTTAACGACCTTAACTGTAATCTATCTATAATTTCATCTAATATTCCATCATCATCTATTCCTAAATTTTTCATTGTAAATAATATTTCTTCTTCTACACTAGGCAAAAACAAATAATCATTTGGATCCTGCGATAAATATCCTACTTCATGAGCTATTTGTTCTACATCTATTTTTCGTGTATCCTTACCCATTATCTTTACTTTCCCTCTAGACGGTTTAAGAAGACCATTTAAGTTTTTAAGTAATGTCGTCTTTCCCCCACCATTTTCACCCATTAAAACTATAAAATCTCCACTACTTATATTAAAACTAATATCCTTTAAAACTTCTTTACCATTTGGATAAGTAAACCAAAGATTTTCTATTTCAATTACTGGACTGCTACTTTCTTTTTCACAGTCAAATAAATACTCATTGTTTAAATTTTCTTCATTGTTACAAACATCTCTAATTATTCTTCTACCTTCCTTTACAGTTATCGGTATATCATAAAACTCTATTTCTGCAAATAACTTTGAAAGCGGCGGTACAAATGACCTTTTAGTTTTAACTGCCCACTTAGCTATTTCCTTAGGTGATGTATTGTCGAATATGATTTCTCCTTTATCCATAACTAAAATTCTATCAGCTAAATGAAAACATCTCTCTAATCTCTGTTCCGTAAGTATTACAGTAATACCATTTTCTTCATTTAATCTTCTAATCATTGTGAGAATATCTTCTCCAGCTATGGGGTCAAGCTGTGATGTAGGCTCATCTAAAAGTATTATATCTGGCTGCATAGCTAAAACAGCTCCTAAAGCTGTTTTCTGCTTTTGTCCACCAGATAACTCTGGAATAAAATTGTTTAAATAACTTGACAAAGAAAGAGCACTACTTACTTCCATAACTCTTCTTTTCATTAAAGAATTAGGTAAATTTAAATTTTCTAGTCCAAAAGCTATTTCTTCTTCTACATTTGTCATAACTAATTGACTTTCTGGGTCTTGAAATACCATGCCTATTCTCTGAGTTAATTCTCTACGATTAATTTGATGTATTTCATCACTACCTATATAAATTTCACCGCTGTATACTCCTCCATAAAAATTTGGAATTAATCCACAAATCGACCGAAGCAGTGTAGATTTACCACTACCTGAACCACCAACAAGCAGTACAAATTGTCCCTGCGGTATTTCTAAATTTATATTTTTTAAAGCTGGGGTCTTCATCTCTGGATAACAATAGTTTAAATTTTTAATTTTAATATCTTGCATCTTTGCCACCCCCAATTTAATAAAGCAGGAAATGTCAATATAAAACTAACAACAAAAGCACCCATTGTTTCCTTTAAACTAAAACTTTGTAATTTAGGATAATATATATAACTACTCCATCCTCTTAAAAAAACAAATACACCTACTACAAAAGCCAAAAATAATGAAATTATAATTAAAAAATCTCTAGGTCTAAATAATTCTCTTTTATAAATACTTCTTTTTCCACTTCCATATCCTCTTGCATACATAGATTCAGCTATTTGAAAAGACCTTTCCAAAGAAGATAACAAGAGCACATTATAAATTGGAATCATATTTTTAGCTTTATTCCACAAACTACCAGTATTTAGTTTTACTCCTCTACACCTTTGAACTTCTGAAATTCTCTTGTAATCACTAATCATAAGCGGAAATAATCTTGTAGAAAGTGTAATGACTAATACCGATTTATTTCCCCATCTGCTGAAAAGTTTTAACAACTTATCTGGATGTATTCCATATGTATAAAAACAAAATATACTAATTACAACAAGAAGTCTTATTCCCATACCCACAGCATATATAAGTGCCTCCATAGTTATTCTTATCCTTCCTAATACAGGCAGTCTAGGTCCTCTATAAAGTACAGTAGAACCAGCTTTAACAATGATAACGTTTACCACTATTATTATAGCAATCAATATTAAAGAAAATTTCAAATATCCTCTCCATTCAGACAAATTTTCTGACGAAATAATAACTAATCCTACTGATATAAATAATCCAAGTAAATATATAGGACTTGAAAAAATAAATGAAAAAAATAAAATCAAAGATATGTACAACAAATTAGTAAGAGGATGTAATTTATAAAATAAATTATTTTTCTCTCTATACATTAACATAATCAAATCTCTTCCTTTTTTATTGTATTGGTAAACTTATAATTTCTTCTGATGTAACAACAGCACTGTACATATTTTTGATTTTTTCTGGATTATTAACTAACAAATTAACTGCTTTATCCAGCCCTTTAGAATCAATTCCTACAATGAGCCACAAAGGCTTATCATCGCCTAAACCTTCACCAACTGCAGTAATTACTCCTGCATTTTCTTTGATTTTTTTTACAGCAGTCCCATCATACTTTAATAACTCTATTTTTTCATCTTTAAAATGTACATTTATTCCAGATTTTTTATATTCTTCATTTAAGTTATTTATGTAATTTAATTTTTTTATTTCATCCCACTGTCCAATAACAATAGTAGGTCCTAATCTATCTTTTATTAAATTTTCATCTAACTTTTTAACTTCAATATTTTCAGCTCCTTTAGATAAAATAGAATCCTTTAAAGAATTTGCTAAATCTAAATTATCTGTTGAAGCCATTATTATAACTTTATTAGGCTTATTTCTATACCCATGAATAAAAGGCTCTGGAAAACACCCTATAACAGCAGAATTAGCAGAGTTCATATTTTCCCAAGGATGATAATCCCACCACACAATATCCTGACTTTTTACTTCGTATTCTGAAGCTCCCGTATCTGCACAAACCCCATTTACAAAATAAAACCAATCTTGACGTTTTCCACTTACTCCTCCATTATCACTTTTTATACCATTTATTTCTGATACAAAATCTCCACCCCATTTAGTTCCTACTTGTAAATTTTCTTCTAATATATCCATAACAGTATAATTTTTATCTATCTTAACTTTTTTATCAAATATAACATCTTTTCCATAATTCTTCGTTACTACTAATACAGCTTGACCATTTAAACTACTTCCATTCTTACTTCCACACCCACTTATAACTAAAGAAATTAAAACTATTATAAAAAATATCTTAGAAAAATTTTTTATCTTCATATTTAAACACCTCGTCTGAATATATATAAACATTTATTAAACAGCTAAAGGAGAGAAACTATTCTCCCCTTTATACAGCTTATTTAATTATTATTATCATTTAAATACCTGTAAATAACTACTGCTACCTCTGCTCTTGAAAAGAGTTTGTCCCCTCTAAATGTATTATCTTTATATCCTATCATTAAGCCCTTTTTATATACATACTTAACTCCATTTAATGCCCATATAGGAATTTGAGATTTATCTTTTATATTTAATTTATAATCTTTTACATCTGCATCAGATTTGTTCAATCTATAAAAAATCGCTGCCATTTCATTTCTAGTTATCTTATCATTTGGTCTAAATCTGCCTTCTTCATCTCCAAGAATTATATTGTTTTCATATGCAATTTTTACTGCTTTGCTAAACCAATCTGTATCCTTTACATCTTTAAATATTATATCACTATCTTTATTTGATGATAAATTTAATGCATTAACAATCAAATTAACAAATTCAGCACGAGTTATAGCTCTTTGTGGTTCATATCTGCCATTGCCAGTACCTTTTATAATATTTTGTCCTGCTAAAATTTCAATGGCATCTTTAGCCCAGCCAACATTTTCATTAACATCTTTAAAAAATACTCTCTTTGGCATTTCAATTACTGCAAATTTAGTAAAATGATTCACTTTAAATACTGCTATTCCTTCCTCAGCATCTATTACTCCTGATATAGGTATCCACTTCTTATTTTCTTCATCATACCATGCAGGAGTCAATCTATCTAAGTTCATATCTTTAGTTACAGGAAGTTTGATACTAATAGTAACTGGTTTATCAAACTTAATTCCACTTGGTTTAAATTCATAAATAGATGAATTAATCTTTACAGCATATTGTTTTGGTTTTTTACTGTTTTTATTCATTTCTTCAATACTAATATTTTTATTTTTAGTCAATGCCCTTTCTGGCACTAATAAAGATACTTCTTCCACTTTTGTATCAGCTATTATTCCTCCATCTTTTCCTATTTTTAAACTTAATTTTACTTTGTTATTATCTAATTGTTCTTTTAATTTTTTAGCTTTTTCCAAATCCATTATTTTTTCAGTTTTAAGTATAATAGTTTTATTTTTTATATCTGAAAGTTTTTTATCATATTCTTTTAATTTTTTTTCTATTTTTTCTGCCTTTTCTTTACTTATAACAGTTTGAGCTGATGATGAATTATCACTTGGCCAGCTTGGAGCTTTTCCCATAGAATCTTCACTATACCACCACAATATTTTATCAGAAGATTTAACTCTTTTATCTGCTGCTAAAACTGATGGTATACTTCCATTAACTGCATACATCCAACCATTCATACCTTTATTTCTTATTCCCTCTATCTCTTCAACAAATCCATCCCACTCTTTACTTATTCTATAATCTACTCCAGCAGCATCTAAAGCTCCTAAAGCTGTCAAACCATATTTATTATCTTTTGATAAAATTACTGTCCTTGGAAAACATATTATTTCTCCATCTTTTCCAATTATCGCTATATATACTTTAATAGTAGAATCAGAAGGCTGAACATTTTCTCCATCATCACTACTATCATTTTCTTTTACTGATAACAAATTCAATCTGGTATAAGCATCTAATACCCATGTAGCATCTACTAAATTTCTATATGTCCCAAAACTTCCATCGCTATTTAATGTCTTTTCTCTTAAATAATCTACTGGAGATTTTCCTTCACTGCTTGTCCAACTATCTAAATTTATATTTAGTACATCTAATGTCAATATTACTTCTACAGTATCCACTGCTACATCATCATAAGGACTACTTTTAAATCCACCATCTGACTGCTGTTTACTCTTTAACCATTTTAATCCGCTATTTATAGCATTTTCTACTTCATTTACTTTACTTCCCGCATAATCTTTTAAATATGCTAAAGCTCTTACTGCCTGAGCTGTAAGCATAAAATCATTATAACTATTACTCCATGCTCCTGTACTGCTGTCTTGACTTTTTAATATGTATTCTATTGCTTTTGAAACATCTATTTTTTCTATATCCCCTGCTCTTCCTAAAAGTTCATATGCTGGTATATCTGAATATGGATTTCCATCTAATGAACCATCTTCATTTCTTTCTTGTCTCTGCTTTAATATATTCAGTAAAGCTTCTGCTCTATCCTTTTCTCCCCATTCCTTTGCTGCCAAATACTCTTGTGCTGCTCTCTTTGACGATTTTGCATAAACTTCTTTTCCAGTCCAATCTTTCTTTTTCTTATCTGAATTTTTTATTGTATCGTCCATTAGTTTTATTACGTCTTCTTTTAAATTTGAACCGTTATACACCCACTCTGATACTGTTTCTCCTGCTTTTGTAAGTATATATGCTTCATATGCTCCAAATTTTCCATAACCTGCATCTACTGGAGTTCCAGTCGTATATTTATCATAATGATAATATACGGCTTTATATACAACTTCAAACACAGACTTTTCCTTAGATACAGCATTACTAATGTAATGCTTCTCAACTACTGGCATAATTGGAGTTATGCCAAAAATGAGCATAGCAATTATCATCAATTTTGCAATAATTTTCAGATTTCTTGTAGCAAATTTTTCCATGTACTCACACCCCTTTTAAATAATAAATATATATAAAACCTGATAACTTTTCTCAGGTTTCTTTTTTATACTGTAACAAAGAAAAACATTATGTTGTTCAACGCAACATAATGTTTTAATATCATATCATTGAGCAACATCTTCCCTCCGAAGATTTTTTATTTAGGCAGGTCTCCTGGCTCTGGCTTCTTCCTACTTTCTGAACTTCCCATGACATAAGTCACAGTGTTATATACCAGATTTCGTCCACCATTACAGTAGCGGGGGCTGCAGAGGATTTCCACCTCTTTCCCTTTTAATCTCTAAATAGAGAACCTAAATTAATTTTTATTAAATTTTCTGACTTAAATTATAACAAAAAGATTAATCATTAGCAACATAACAATATCTAAGTAAAAAAATAGACTGCCATCTCCACTAAGACAGCAGTCTATTTTCATTCTTATTTAATTAATTGATATAATCTGTAAAGCATAACTGCAGCTTGTGCTCTGTTTGCTTTATCTCTTGGTACAAATCTTCCATCTTCCATACCTTTTATAATACTCTCTCTTACACACATACTTACTGCATCTCTTGCCCATACTGATATTTCATCTCTATCTGTAAAAATATTTAATTCATCTGGCATTGCATTTTTAAACCCTCTTTGCCTTAACGCTTTTGCTATTATTAATGACATTTCTTCTCTTGTAATATTTCCATTTGGGTCAAATACACTTTTGCTTTTACCCTTAATTAATCCATTTTTATATGCAGCTGCTATGCTCTTATAATACCAAGCATCTTTTGCTACATCTTTAAATGATAATTCAATATCCTCTGCAGTATATCCCATCAGTTTTGTTACTAAAGTTGCAAATTCTGCCCTCGTTATTTTAGCTGCCGGGTCAAATATTCCTTCCCCTCTTCCTCTTATTATTCCTTTACTTGCAATAGATTCTATTGCCTTTCTTGCCCATTCATATCCACTTAAATCTTTAAATGTTATTTTTATTTCATTCTTATCTACTTTCTTTGCAAAATATTTACTAAAATGTGGTGTCGTAAAAGTTACCATATTTGTATTTTTATCATACTTCCCGCCAATATTTTCTACTATTCCATTATCTTTCAATAGAAATACTTGTACTGTTTCACTATCTTTTACCTCTCCGTTATATGGTATACTTACTGCCATTGGTTCTTTAAAACTATTTATTTTTTCCTTTCCTGCTTTTGCTTCTAATTGCACTACTATACTTTCACTTGGTATTTTATTTCTTTCAAGTGGAGTTAAATCATTTCTATCAATAGTTTTCACACTTAATATTACTTCTTTATCTTTTTCTTTAAATGTATTTGATGTTATTTCAAATACTACATTTTCTGTCTTTACTACTGCTTTTTCTATTCCATTTTCTTTTAATATTTTCACCATATTAACTGGAAGCTTTGCTTGTATTTCCTTTTTATTCACCTCTGGTATTTTTATAGTTATCTTCTTTTCTAGCCCTTTTTCTACTATATCTCTGTCTAATTTTTCTTTTATCATTTTTACTGTATTTACTGTATTTTCTGCTATTTCTTTAATAATTTTAATATCTACTACTGCTATTGCTTTTTCCTCTTCTATTTTTACTTCTTTTCCACCTAATTCCTTTTCACTTGCTTTTTCTAATACTTTTTCTATTAACTTTACTACTTTATCTTTTATATCTATTGCTCTCTCTCTTCCTATTTTCTTTATAAGTTCTACAGATGTTTCTATAACATTTTCTACTACTCTGTTAATTTCTTCTACATCTTTAATCTTTTCTACTACTTTTAATGTTATTTCTACATTATCTGCTGCTACTTTGTTTATTTCTTTTTTCTCTTCTTCTTTCTTTATCTTTTCTACCAGCTTTATTAACTGTTTCATTACTTTTACATTATTATCTGCTATTTCTTTTGCTCCTTTTTCTGTTTTAATTTTTTCTGAGGCTTTTTTCATAATACTTAAAACATCTTTTGCATCATTTACTGCTTTTACTGCTTCTGTTTCTGTCTTCAATCCATCTATCTTATTACCTAGTTTATCGGCAACACTTTTTATTGCCTTTACTAGCTCACTTTCTTTAGCATTTTTATCACTGACAATCTTATCTTCATTACTATATTCTGGATTTTTTACAGCTTGTTCATCATCACTTAATTTTCCTGTTCCTACTTTAATAGTTATCGGTACAGGTCTTACAATATCTATATAATTTCCTCTATTCTTTTTGTATCTTATCAGAGAAATCGTATATGTTCCATCTCTATCAAACTTTAAAGTTGCATTTCCATTTTTATCTGTTTTTACTACTTTTCCATCTATTTCAAATGGTTCTCCATTTACTAAAATAATAGCTCCTTCTACGTCTTCTCTTTCGAATAAAAATCCTTTAGGATACCCATCTACGTGTACTCTGATTTCCTCTCCAACTTTTACTGATGTCTTATCAACTCTCATCTTAGTATACACAGTATCAAATCCATATGCACCATAATACCATACAATATCATCGCCATCTTTTAGATATTTTCCATTTGAACCCACATTAGGCATTCTATCATTTACTCTATACATCCAACCAGACATTCCACCATGGTCAAATTCTCTATCACCATCAATCATGGCTATATAAAGTCCCCAGCCATAATCTTGGAAATCATATCTTATACCATAATCTTCTAATACTTTTACTATTGCATGAGCATTTGTAGGAGCTTTAAATCTATCTTTCCCCCAGCCTGAAGAAGGTGTTGCTGATGAACCATCAGCTTCCCCTAGATATTCATCTAATGAAAATAATGGTACAGTTATTTTTGTCCTAGGTATAATTGTATGGTCATATCCTTCAACTCTTATATATACTGTTTTTGACTCATCCTTTGGTACAGCACCACCTGCACCTCCACCAGAACTTGTCCCTTTTAAAGTTTTCACTTCAAGTATTTTACTAAATTCTGAAACATTTCCCAAAAAATCAACTGCTTTAATCTTATATTTATAAGTAGTATCTGCTTTAAGCCCTTCATCAGTAAATGTATTATACTTACATATTTTTATTGGATTTCCTTCAAAATTGTTTCTGTATATTCGATATTCTCTTATTCCTGAATTATCTTGCGCTGAAAATACTAATATCACCTTATCTGATGAAATCAATTTACTCTCTACTTTTACATCAGTAGGAACTGTATTATCTTCTAAAACTCCATATACTGAAAAATGTTTTGCTTCAAATACTAAATTTCCGTCTTCTCTTTTACATTCTTGATATTCCCATTTATTTGACTTTTCATTAAAATAATATACAGACGCTTTATTTATATTCACATTTTCATCAACAGGTAAAACTATTTTTACAGTATGATTTTTATCTACTGTTATTCCCGTTAATTTGAAATCTAATATCTTTCCTGCAACCTTTAATCCCATCTCTTTTGAAGGCTTATATTTATCATTTAAAGAAACATCTGTTATTTTTAATTTTGCATTTTTTTCTACTACTGCTTTTTCTAAATCTATTCCTATTCCGCCTTTAAAATACAACTTTTTACTTTGTTCAATTGCTACTTCTCTTTCCAAATCTAATAATTCTGTTAATGTTATTGTATATGATTTTTCAATCTTATTTCCTGAACTATCTTTTGCTTTTAATACTACTATATTTTCTCCATTATTTAATTTTAAAGTATAATTCCCATTATTTCCTAATATTTCTCTTCCATTTAATAAAACTGTTACTTGAATATTTCCAT
This sequence comes from Caminicella sporogenes DSM 14501, assembly GCF_900142285.1. Lineage (NCBI taxonomy): Bacteria > Bacillati > Bacillota > Clostridia > Peptostreptococcales > Caminicellaceae > Caminicella > Caminicella sporogenes. Next base: position 47,653 of record NZ_FRAJ01000008.1, read on the forward strand.
CTTTATCATCTACTGCTCTCGCTTTAAAATTCAACACAGGTGTCTGTATAACTTTATTTTGCAAGTCTGTTATAATTTCTGGTTTTACTGTATCTATATTATTTTGATGCTCTCCCCACAGATAAATTGGTCCTTTTCCTTCTACATAAAATACATATTGATCTAAAGCATAAAGTGCCTGTTCAGATGCCATTCCATTTGACGCTATTTTTCCATCTTCATCTATAGTATGGGCTATTCCACCATCTATAGCTCTAAATCTCAATAATGCTTCAACTACATTTCCACCCGGCTTAGTAAATGCTTCTCCTGTAGGGTCTATTCCATTTGAACAAAGCCCCATAATAACTTGTGAACATGATTCACTATTTACACTTCCCCATGAATTATATCCGCCATTTTCAAGCTGAAGTTTTGATAAACACTGCACCGCTCTCTTTATTGCTGCTTGTACCTCTGGATATTTTTCATTATTATATGGTGCAAGAGCAGTCATTGCCATACCTGTCATATCAGGGTCTGAAACATCTGCTTTTCCAGATAATACCCAACCACCATCACTACATTGATGATCTAATATATACTGTATCATTCGTTGTCTATTCCATTTTGCTTCTTTTGGTATATCAAATTTAAGTGTATCTACTGCTATCAATCCAAATATAACTGCATTATTACCTTGACTATCTAGGTCTTCTCTATTGTATATTTTTTCTATAAGATTGTATCCGCCAATATTAGTAGGGTCGCCTCCTGCCGCAACTATACCTAATGTCATTCTTTCATAATCTGTTACCTTAGCAAAATTACCTTTTTTAGCAATAATCTTTCTTTCAAGAGCTGGTAAATACGTACTAGGTATTTCTTTTCCTGCTCTATTTAATCCTACAGCAACCCAATCCATACTATAGTGGCTATCTAATACAACTTTTGACAATGAATTTATTGTATCCTTGACTTCACTTAATATGCTATCTGCAACTACTAAAGGTGTTTTATATACTTTTTCATCCCCATTTATTTTAAGTCTTACTTCATAAATTCCCTTAGGCAAAGCCGGTATTGCAATATTTCCTGTTACAGATGATTGATACTGATAGTATATTCCTTCTACATTTACTTCTTTTCCGTCTTTATCTCTATACTTTCTATTATTAGAAACATCCCATAAATATAATTTATAACTGCCTCTATATGTATTAGGATCATAAGGTGCTCCCTTTATTCCTATCGTATACTTTATAGTTTCCCCTTTATTTTCTACTATATATTTTTTGTTTAAAGCAAATTTATCTAGTAAATTGAAATAAGCATAAACTTTCTTACCTTCTATATTCAATTCAAGTGCATATAATCCATTTTCAAGTTTGTTTAACAAACTCATATCCAATTCTACATTACTCATGTAACTAGAATTAAGTGTTCCTTTTGATAATACTACATCTTTTCCGTCTATTTTAGGATATTTATTGTTTATATAATCATAAACTTTAATTTCATATGTTTTTCCAACATACTTATCATTATTTGCAGTTAGAGTTACAAAAAACTTTGTTTCTTTAAATACATCTCTGCTGTAGCATCTTACAGCTATTTCTGAATCGTAATCATCTTCAGCTTCTCCTCTTACTAATGTTCCAAAACCATATACACATATATACTTTCCAGCATCAATATTCTCAGGTAAATCAAAATTCTCCTCATATTTACCATTTTCATCTAATATTACAACTAAACTTTCTTCTCCATTAAACTTAAATGGTTTACCACTTGCCTCATGAATCATAGATAATTCTACTTCACCATTTGGCCATCCGGGAGCATCTATTTTAACATTCAATTTATTTTCTGACTCTAAAAATCTTATTAAAGCTCCTCCCATGTCTATAAATAAACTAACAGCATTTATATATTCGCCATTTTCATCATATACCATAACTTTTAAATTTGTTCTACCATGATCTCTTTTTATTGCTATATCCTTTGGTATGGTAAACTCTATACTTGCTATACCTTGTTCATTTGTTTTTGCATTTACTTCTATTTCTTTAAAACCTTCTAGAGCCCCATAACATTTTGAATCTTCTACTTTAAGTTTTATATTTTTTACTTCTCTTTTTCCTATATTTATTTTTCCAACAATATGTACATCTTTGCCATATGCCATTTTATAATAATCAATTGGTTTATAACCGTAATCATCTTCCTTTTTAAAAGAACCAAAATATAACTTTCCTTGCTTTATGTTAATATCTAACTTATCTTCTTCTGCTTCAAAAAGTATAGGTCTGTATGCAATTTTTATATAATTCTTTTTATATACTACTCCATCTACTTCTATCTTTACTTCAAATATTTCTCCTTCTTCTTCTGCCTTATTTAAATCTACATTTTCTCCTGTTATAGGTATACTTATTGATGCTCTACCTTCATTATCAAAAATATGTTTTTTATTGTAATTTACTTTTTTAGTTTTCTTAGATGCTAAAATTATATTAAACTCTTTATTTCTTAAATCTGGAGCATTTATATTAACATTTAAATTATCTTCATTTACATATACTAATTTTTTATCTATATCAAATTCTTTTATAGGATTCTTTATTCTAATAAAAGGAACATAATATCTATTTTTTGATGGCTTTACATAGACATATAATAGAGGATTATTATAAAGCACTGTTTCATCTGGTATCTTGACAGTTTCTGTATAATCTCCGTTTGCATCTAATTCAACTTTATAAAATTTCTCTTTACTTATGTATATACTGTCCCAACTTGAAGAATCCTTGAGTTTTACATAATAAAGTAAATTGTCAGATTTATCAGCATCTATTGATATTTTTAAATCATCTCCAACATTTAATCCTTTATATTTATCAAAACTTACTATTTTATTTAATGGAAATGGTAGTACATACTCATCTGAATCAAATTTAACAACCAAAAGTGCCTTAATCCATCTTATGTCTTCAGGAATTGCAATATTTACACTGCCTCTGCCATCTCCATCTAATATAATATTTTCCATCTCTCTATACTCTCTGGTATTTGGATTTATAAGCCCCACTATACCTTTTTCATTTTTATGTTCAGTTATATGTAAATTAGCAGTAATACTGTCATTAGCAAATTTTTTACTTTCATTGTATATTAAAACCATATCTTTATCATAATTGACTATTTTACTATAATCTACTTCTATAGTTTTCTTCTTTCTATATATAGTTTGTAAACTGCTGTCTTTAAAATTAAAATCTAATGTTAACTTATTATCATTTACACAGTTAGAAACTATATTTTTAGGAATAGAAAAACTATAGTACCCCCTGCCTTCACTATTTAAATTAATTTTAAATGTATTTACATATTTAGAATCTATATCTCTTATTATATCGTCTTCATAATTATCCCAAAAACTAATTTCAACTTCTTTTGCCGATAAACCAGAAAAATATATTTCTCCATATACAGTCCCCTGTACTGTCTTATCTCCATATACAGAAATTTGTACAGTTTCATCTTCATATACTGTATCTTGTACTGTTTTATTCGACTTTTGACTGTCATCAAAAGCATGTACCGTCAAAGATAAATTAAAACCTATATTAGGTACTAATAGTGCTAAAACAAGAACTACAGAAATTATCTTCTTTAGTTTATTCATATAACATCTCCCCTTTAATTTAAAATTTCTCTATAAAATCTACCAAAATAATAAATTTAAATTCTACACTAATATTTTCTACTCTCGATAAATAAGATAATATTTTATTGGGCAAACATATATATGTTTGCCCAGTTATATAACAGTGGGATTTTTTTATATTTAATTAATATTAAATTTAACTTCTTGAGATTTAACTATTTTCAAACAATGATCAGGATCTTCATTTTCTTCATAATACTGCTCTTTTACATAAATATTTACAGTTTTTCCTCTATAATTACTTACATCATCAAAAATAGCTTGTCCATTTACAATATCTGCTTCAATTGACTCCCCATCATATTCCAGCACTACTTTTCCTTCATTTAAATCTACTGTCTCCATCTGCCATGTCCATACATCTTTAAATTTCTCGGCTTTAACATTTACTACAAGTTCTTCATCATCTTGAGTAATATCATTTGATTCTAATTTAGGAAAATATGTGTATGCTGGACAGCAGTAATACCAAGTTATTACATCTCCATCTGAAACTTTTGCTTTATTAGTATCTCCAGCTGAATAATTAGGCAATTCATTGTTCACTCTATACATCCATCCTGAATAATATTTTTCATTTGGCAAATATCTTTTTTCCATTTGAATATCTTTTTCAGATGAACCTTTTCCAATCCCCTGAACATATGTACTTGCACCAGAGCCTACATATTTTAGCAATAAACTTGAATCATTATCACAAATATCTTTCAAAACATCAAAATACGTCTTACTAGTATCAGTGTTTACTTCTTCATCAAATATTATCCCACCATGATCTGAAGTACTCATTATTCTATAAGTAACTGTTGCCGAATCTGCAAAAACAGATATAGAAAGAACAAATACCAATATAAAACTCAATATTCCTATTCTTAGAAATTTTTTCATTTTTAAATCCCCCTTTATAATTTAAATTATCCCACTGTTATAAATAAACATTTAAATTTTCCTATAATAACATTTTTATTATTCAAAAAAAGAACACTACCATAAACATATATTTATGTGGTAGTGCCTCCAGTTTTCTGGTCAGCTCTTCCTTTTATTTATAATTTTATTGACCTTTTTAACTCCTCAACTCTTATCGGCTGCTTATCTTGTACAATAATTTTTATTTCCCCATATCCTGTGTCCCGAATCATCTCAATTAGCTTTTTTTCCCTCTCATTTACATTGATAATCATACTTTCCTTTCTTATACGTTCCATACCCCTTCATCTCCATTTCGCAAATAAAGTTTTATAAATCATAAAAATCCTTGACCTTTTACAGGGAATCAAGGATTTTTTTCCATAACATAACAACTTTAAAATATTTTTTAAGTATATCCCTTATCCCTGGTTAGGTCTATACTTAACGGTTTTGGCAGGTCTCCTGGCTCATGGATCATCAAATCCTTTCACCTTCCCAGAAGTCATTTCCAGTGGTCTTACCGAAAGGTTCTCCCCATTCACAGTGGCCGGTCCGCTCGGGATTTTCACCCGATTCCCTTTTAACCTTTGGCTGTATAAGCCAAAGAACCAAAACCTTTATTATACATATAAATATATTTTATTTTTATTTTATTGTACAATATATACATATTTTTATCAATATATGCAGCATTACATTCTTCCTTCAATTTTCGACACTTTTCGTTATTTTCGCATATAATTTAAATCTAAACTTTTTATTTTTTCCTCTACATATAATTTTTTATTCATAGCAGATTTCCAAAATATGTATGATATAAAAATATAAAAAGCTAGAATTCTTTTTAATCCAAAAGAATTCTAACTTTTTATACTTTTATAACATTATTTTTTTAATAGGTTTCTAAACTTTGCAATGCACCATGCACATTGTGCTCTATTTACTGCTTTTTTAGAATTAAATCCTTTAAACAAAAGTCCTTTTTCCTTTGCAACTTGAATATATCCAAAAGCCCAACCTTTACCTTTTACCTTTTTCTTTCGTGCTTCATTTTCAAGTCCTGCTGCCTTTACTAATATAGTCATCAACTGTTCTCCTGTAATATAACTGTCAGGTGAAAAACTTTTTTCTGAAACTCCTTTTACAAAACCTCTACTTGCACAAACACCTATACTTCCATTTGCCCAATGATTTTCATCAATATCATTAAATTTATTAGAAGCCCTATATTTTTTCTTTTCCCTTTTTAATCCTAAAGCATTAACTAAAATTGATGTAAACTCAGCTCTTGTTACAGGTTTATTTGGTCTGAAAGTCCCATCTGGATAACCTGATAATACATAATCATATACTAAATCCATAGTTTCTTTAAAAGCAAACTGCCCCGGTTTATAATCGCTAAATAATTTTTTTTCAGCCTCAGGTCTATATTTTTCATGAAGCATATCAAATACACACTTATTATGATATGCACTTGCCATACCATACAATGCTTGTTCTGTTGACATTCCATTATCATATATTGGAAGCATATCTTCTTCATTTAAAACATGAGTAAAACTTCCATCTTTAAGCTGAAATCTCATCATAGCTGTTACAGGATTACCCCCACCTGGTTTTGTCCATTCTTTTCCCATAGGATCTTGTCCTAATAGTGTAAGTGCTAAAATAACCCATGAACAACTTTCTGGATTTTCTGTCCCCCAAGAATGAAATCCTCCATTATCAAGCTGTCTGTCATGTAAAAATTGAAGTGCTCTTGCTACTACAGGATTTGACTCATCTTCTCCTAATATTGCAAAAGCCATAAGAGCAGCTGCAGTCATATCTACATCTGATTCAACTAATTTATAATCTTCCGGGTCATCAAAATACTTTACATCCCAAGTAAATCCTCCATCAGAATGCTGTTGTTTTTCAAGCCATTCTAAACATTTATCTCTATTTGGAATAGGCTCCCCTGCACAGTGAAGTGAAATAACTCCAAAAATATGAGCATTTATCAAATCTTCTCCAATTGGTTTTCCCGTCTTGTTATCTGCAACTGAATCTGCAAAATGCCCATTTGGCAGCATAGTACTCTTTTCTATCTCAACTAAATTTAGCCCTCCAAAATCTCTCGGATCTTTTCCAGCCGCACATACACCTATAATAGTTCTCTGAAAATCTGTATTCTTTACTTTAGAAAGTCTAATACCTTTCCTTACTTCCATTTCTCTCCAATATGCAGCATTTTTACCATTTACAGTCCACTTAGGTCCGCTTACATCTTCCCCAAATCCAAACAATCCCAAAGCAGGCCAATCTAACAATCCTCTAAATTCCTTATCCTTATAATTGTCATAATAATATTTTATTGTCTTTTGAGCTGCCTTGTATAAATCTTTTCTAGTAAAATTAGTTTGAATTCCATAGACATTTAATACCGTATTATTAATAATCATTACAAGAGTAAAAAATAGAGTTAAAAATCGTATAATCCCTTTCCTTTTCATCTTCATTTTCTTATACACCCCTTTTAAATTTAATTTTTTCTTATCCATATATCCGCAATAAATAAAAATAAAGCTAATGGTATAAAAAGATATTTTAAAGACTTTTTTGACTTGTTCAATAAAGTAATAGGTAAATCAAATATATTCAAATTCTCATCTAATATATTGGCAAAATTCGTTAATAAAATATTTTTAACGTTTATATCTTGATTAATATCATACTCAGGAGAATAATCTAAATATATTGTACGAACAGTTCTATTTACCTCTTTATCACCATGATATATATGAAATGTCAATACATAATCACCTAATCTATCTAAAACTATTTGTCCTTGAAACTCACCCAATCTTATTTGTTTAAGATTTATTTTTTTCTGCACGTCTTCTGGTCCTTGAATCACTACTTGTGCAGACATTTTTTCTTTCTTTTTACCTGAATCTAAATAAATAAAAACTTTACAGCCATCTTGCAGGATTTGAACCTTCACATCTTTATATCTGTAAATATTTAAAGCTTCATTAATTATTTTGCCCCACTGCCTTTGAAATTCACCCCAATTTATCCAGTCACTGCTCCATTTCCCAGATAAATCAGAAGTCCATACTATTACTTTGCCTAGATAATAATTCCACACTGCAAGAATTGGGTCTTCTTTATCACTCTGAAGAATAATATCTGCTCCATCTTTTATACCTGTGCCTAAATATCCCCTTAAAGCAGGTAAATTTTGTTTCTCAAAATAATCTTTTTTACTGACTATTTCAGGTACAAATACATAATTATTTAAATATTTTTTAGTAATCAGATAAGTCTCTCTAGCAAATATATCTGGTATTTCATAATAATTGACAACTTCATAGCTCCTTCCACCAGTAAACTTACTGACCGTCTTTAAAAGTTTTTTCTCTGCATCCTGTCCTACCGCAACACTTGATAGAGTAATATTTTGTATTTTCATATTTGAAACTACTTCTTTAAAGCCTTCTCTCTCCCCTTGCCCATCACTTAACAGAATAATATGTTTTATCTTTACATCTGCTCTTTTAAAAGCTTTTTCAGCTTCTTTAAGTGCAGGTAAAATTAATGTTCCACCTTTGGCTCTAAGTTTTCCTATATTGTATTTTATTTTTTCTTTATCTTTTATTTGCTGAAATGGTATAATCCACTCTAACCTGTCTGAAAACCCTAAAACCCCTATATAATCTTTATCTTCAAGAATTTCTATTGACTTAATTGCAGCTTCTTTTGCCATTTCTATTTTCTTTACTCCACCACTTTCATCTTCCATACTCCCAGAACAATCAATTATAAGAATTAAACCAGTATTGGGCTGTTTTTTATTTCCTCTCATTTTACATCTAACTGGAAGCATTTTTTCCAAAGTAGTATTTTCATATCCTCCTAAAGCAAATGTATTTTCACCACCTATTACAATCAAACCTATTCCCTGTTCTCTTACACAACGTTCAATATTCTTTTCTAATTCACTTGATATATACTTATGATCTACATTGACTAATATTATTTCTTGAAATCCAGATAAAAAATCTATACTTGAAGGTACCCTTGATGGAGTATAACATTCTTTATGTATATGTAAACTATCTAGCAAATTTTCAACATTTTTAGCATCTTCTCTGTTGCCTACTATTAATACATTTGGTTTATCATCTATCACCATTGTACTTACATTAATAAAATTATTTTCAGGATTAGTATCTTCTTTAAACTCTATTTCCCCCGTATATTTTATATTTCCAACATCTTGCATTAATACTTTAAATAAAAAAGTATTCTTACCCCTTTGAACTTTAATGTGCTTTTCTATTATTTTATTTCCAGAAGAATACAAGCGAAATAAACCTTCTCCATCTGAAGTCGCATCTATAACTACTTCTGCACTAACTCTTGCACCCCTATATACATAATGAGGCATATTAATTGCAGTAATCTGAAAATCTGCATTCAACTTATTTTTTAAGGGATAAATATATAAATTGATATTTTGACTTTTCAGCTTTAAAACTTCCTCATAAACATTTCCCATATTTTCATATCCATCTGTAAATAATACTATTCTCTTATTGGTATTAAGTGGAAAATAATCTGCTGTAAAAGATAATGCCTCTTCAATATTCGTAAATAAAGGATTTGGCTTTGTTTCTAATCTAACTTCTTTTATATCCTTTGAAATTGGAACTTCAATCATAGGCTCTTTTCCAAATGTTATAACTGCAATTTTATCTCTTGCCTTTTTCTTTAATAACTGTCGATTGATATAATCTTCTATCTCTTTTTTATGTTCTTCTGCACTTAACGACATATCAACGAGAAATACTGTTGTAGTATAATGAGGAGTTGCTATCCATTTTACATTAAAAAATGCACATATAAGACAGGCTATAATAGTAAGTCTAATACATATCCACATGACAAATTTTTTCTTAGAAAAAGTATTAAAATGTCTATTAAACTGTATTAAAAAATAAACTACTATACAAAAACAAATAAATATATTTATAATATTTATTTCACTATCAATAGCCACGCTTATATACCTCCCACTCAATCACCAATAGAAAAAGGGCTAATAATATAAATATATTGCTTAAATCTTTTATCCCATATTTCATGCTCTTATTTTTACTTTCAAATCTAACTTCTTCTCCAAATATGAATTTGCTTGGTATATTTACAACAAATGACTGTATTTCTTCATTTTGATTTTTCAAGGTATATATTCCTATTTCATTTAAAATATAGGGAATATTTGGCTTTATTTCAGCTATTTTTTTATTCCATAAAAACAAGTCTGCTTTCTTATATTTATCATTTGTAAAATATATTTTATCTCCCGAAATATAACTTCTATTGTAACCATCAAGCAGCCATTCTATAGTTTTATAAATAAATACTGGAAAATCTGGTTTCATGACCATATCTGTCTTATAAAAATCTATTGAAGAGTATATTCTTTTAAATCCATTTTCCAAACCATATATCATTACTGGTTTATTATTTACTTCTAAAACAGAATTGTATCCTGACTTATAATTTAAAAGAGAAACATCTGCTGCCGATATACCACTTTTAAAAAGATTTTTTGTAAACAAACTACCTTTATTAACAACTTTTGATAATCCCTTTTTACTTTTTTCAATCATTTTTATTGAAGGTTTCATGACCCATACTGCTGTATTTTGTGGCAATTTTGAAATATCAATTTCATTTTCTACTATATATGCATCATAATTCTGCACTTTACCAGCTACTTTATCTAAAGTATCAAATCGTAAATTTAAAATACTCTCAAGTGCATTTTTTATAAAAATATTACTGCCTATGTATAATACCTTTTTCTTATATTTATCACCAAAAGCTAATATATAGCTATTATCATCTTCTAAATCATCTTTATTCTCTATATTAAAAACTACATAACTATCTTTCTTGTCAATAGAAAAAAATAAAGTTTCTTTCATATTAGATGAAACAACAATTGACTGAATATCTACTTTTCCCGTATTACTTTTCATACACACTCTTATTTTTTTTGATTTACTGCAATAGTTTTTTATATGACATAATACTTCATTCCTATACGGGTCATAATCAGCACCTACAATACCTACATTGTTTAAACTTTTTCCAACTATAATTTCTTTATCTCCTAACATAATAGATTTATCACTTACAATTACTTTTTCACCATCATACTTGCTAAGTAAATAAGCTGCATTTTGTAAATCAAGATATTCTTTAGTAGAAAATACCTTTCTAAGTGCTCTTACAACATCATCTCTAATTCCTTCTTCTAAACAAACCTCACTATTTTTCTTTAAAAGTATTAAAGTATATCTCGTTTTTTTAGGGGCACTATTTACATAATTAATTATTTTGTCTTTTGCCATATCTAAATGAGTCTTCCCTTTTTCATTTGTATTCATAGAAATAGAAACATCTAGTCCAATAATAACTTTACTGCTATTAAACTTATTCAAATATATAGGATGTGCAAATACAAAAACTAAAAATAATCCAATAAGAAGTTGTATAATTAAAAGAAGGTATCTGTCTAATTTTCTCTTTCTTATTCCCTCTACTTCTTCTATCACTTCATCCCACAACTTAATATTTGAAACTTTAATCTCTACAACCTGCTTTTTCCTAAAATAAAGCAGTATAATTACCGACAAGCACAACCCAAGAAGTAAGCCCATAGGATTTAAAAATGTCATTTAAACACCTCCCAGAGCTCTTGCCAGTATTTCCTTTGGAGATGTATTTGTCAAAGCAAATACATGGAAAGCTTCTCTAGCTTCACATATATTTTTACATTTTTCAATAAAATCATGAATTTTCTTTAGATACTTTTCCCTTACATTTCTATCAATTTTAACTCTCCTGACATCTTTAGTTTCCATATCTATTAGTTTAAGTTCCTCTTCAAATTCAGGCTGAATTTCTAAAGTATCTAGAATATGTATTGATATTATCTCATTTCTTTGTAAATATAGATAATCCATAAAACTATCCAAAGAATCTCCAAAAAAATCCGATATGATAAATGTAATCCCAGGTTTAATACTTTCTAAATTCCATATCTGAGTAAAATCAGTCTTTCCTTTAGGCTCAATTTTTGACAATACTTCTATCAATTTATAAATTGAATCTTTACCCTTTATATTATCTAGTACACAATTTATTCCATCATTTATTGTAAATACATTTAAAATGTCCATTTGTTTTAAAGTAATATAACCTATTCCCAAAGAAATCATTTTGCTTATTTCCCATTTTTTTGGATTGCCAAAATCCATAGACTTGCTATTATCCAATATAATATTTACATTTAGCTGTTTATCTTCTATAAATTCCTTTACATAAAAATCTTCAGTTCTAAGATATGCCTTCCAATCTACTTTTTTTATATCATCCCCTACTGTATACTGCCTATGCCCATAAAAATCCATAGAATTTCCAAAACCACTTCCTCTATGATGTCCTTTTCCGCCTCTTAACAGTCTTTTTCGAGGTCTTATACTCAAATTTTCTATTTCATATAAAAACTCCTCCAATTATTTCACCTTCTTCAAAATTTCCCTAATAATATAATCTACCTCAATTTTATCTGCCATAGCCTTAAAATTTAAAAATATTCGATGACGCATACTTATAACTGCCATATCGTAAATATCTTCAAAAGACACATGAAATCTTCCTTCTGACAGTGCTTTAACTTTTGCACCTGCAATTACTGACTGAATACCCCTAATACTAACTCCACATCTCACATACTCTTTTACCATTTTTATATCCGTACGGTCAGGATGAGTTTCAAGCATTATGCGAACAGCTTTCTCTTTAACATTTGATGCTATTGGAACTTTCATGGCAATTTCTTTCATTTCTAACAATCGTTCTCTGGTTATCTGTTTTTCAATTACAGGTTTTTGCAGTCCTCCTACTGTAATATCCATTATTCTGAAAATATCTTCCTTTTCAGGTAAAGTAATATGCAGTTTAAACATAAATCTATCTAACTGTGCTTCTGGTAGAGGATATGTTCCTTCCATTTCCAAAGGATTTTGAGTAGCCAAAACGAAAAAAGGTTCTTGCAAATGATATATTTTTCTACCAACAGAAACTGTTTTTTCCTGCATAGCTTCCAGCAGTGCACTTTGAGTTTTAGGAGTTGCTCTATTAATTTCATCAGCAAGTATTAGTGAACTAAAAATAGGTCCTTTTTGAAAACAAAATGTAATATCTCCATCTGTCTTATTTATTATCTCTGTTCCAATAATATCCGTAGGCATCAAATCGGGTGTAAATTGAATACGTGAAAAAGGTAAATCCATTACTTTTGCAAACGTCTTAACAAGTACTGTCTTACCTAAACCCGGAACTCCTTCCATCAACACATTTCCACCTGCAATAATACCTATAAGCAGATTTTTAACAATTTTATTTTGTCCCACTATTTGTTTCTCTACCTCTTTTACAATCGTTTCAAAATCATCTCTAAAACTTTTTATACTATCCGTTTTCACTTTATTTACCCCCACTTAATTTATCAAAATAGTTAATTATGAGCTGCTTATATTCTAAAGGTATCTCCTGTTTTAAAATATAATCCATTCCTTCTTTTTGAAATGATTTATACAATCTCTGCAGTTCTTTTAAGTTACCAGTATCTCCTATCACCGCTCTTACTTTCTTATCTATAATTTTTCCTGTTTCTTGAAAACTTCCTTGCAAATAGGAAATATTTTTACTTTCTAATCCTAGCCTTGTTGCATCACTTCCTTTTGAAATTTCCCCTGTCTTTACCTCTCCAGTGTTGCTCTGTGCATCTTTACTACCTCCACCTACTCCATCAGCATTTCCCATTAATTTATTTCCTTCACTGCCTATTGCAAATTCATCTGCCTTAATATTTGATAGCTCTCCATCTCTAAATAATTCATTTTCTCCGCCTCTTGCAAAATCAGCACCTTTTTTATCACCGTCAAAACTCTTAAATCCATCCATAAAAGCTTTGTCTATTAATCTCTCTTTCATATTTTGCAACCTTACAATAGTCTTCTGAGCTATTTTAAGCTCTCTTTTCTTGTAATATTGTTCCTGTAAAATATCTGCCAAAGCCCCTCCCGTATTTTCTCTTTTTAAAGCAGTCTTTATCTTATTTGCAATCGAATTTATATATTCTTTATCTTTAAAACTTGATTTAATATTTTCTATATTTTCCAATATTTTTTTCTTTTCTTCTTTAGTAAAATATTCATCTTTCAAAATATTAAAAACCTTACTCATATCATCATTATCCACTGCTTGCTTTAAAATTTGATGATTACCTTCTATTCCATTAAAAATTCCCGTATACAGACTTTTATCTTCATTATTTATATTACTACAGCACTTTTTTATTTTATTTTGAACATCTGCAACATGAAAAGCTGCTTCTTTATAATCAAAACTTTTACTAAGTTTTTTTTCTAATTCCTGTAAATTAAACATAATCTTACTTGTATATTCTACGTTTTCTCTTTTATCTTCGTCTATATCTTCTTTTAATTCCTTTACTACTCTTTGAATCTTCTTGCTTTCTTTTTTTAATTCCTCATGAATTTCTTCTTTATACTTTGCAATTTTCATTCCATTAGAAGGAATAAAATATAATCCAACCGCCAAAACTAAAATAAAAAAACCTACCATAGCTATTTTCCAACAAAAATGAAATGAATACTCCCTCAAAATATTTTTCTGTTCTAAAGCATACTCAACCTCTTCTTTAAATACTTCAACAATCGGGTTTTGTACTTTTTTATACTCCATATAAGTAGTAAAACGGTTTTCAAAATCAAGCTCATCTCCAACATAAGCAGTATATTTTAAACTTGGTCTATGCAGTAAACCAGCTAATATCCCTAGTAAAACTACAACTGACATTAGAACAATTGCCTTTTTAAATAAATAAATAATTGGATATGCATGTCCAATTATAATCAAAATTGATATTCCCACTGCTCCAATGCAAAAAGCATAGACTGTATACTGCTGTATTCTATCTATCCATATCTTTCTGCGAAGCTTTTTAATCACATAATCTATTCTGCTTTCACTCATGATTTATCCTCCTGAGTTTTGAAAAACGATATGCCGTAATATTAATTGCAGTTGAGAAAACTGTCCAGCATACTAAAAAAAATAATACAGGTCTATACTGCATCTGAGTACTTCCACCTACTTGCACATGACTTAAACCCATTATTGAAATCAAAGGATTCGTAAAGAAAAATATGGGAATATCCTTATCATAAATCGTTGTAATTACAAGCTGAGCATACTGCACATAAAAAAACAGAAAAATCATACTGATTAGCAGTACAGTAATTACAAATATGAACAATAAATACTTTATATACCACATACTTACTTTCATATTTATCAATAAGTTTTTTATACTCAAAATCACAATTCCCCATAACATCTGTAAAATTAACGGTAGTATAAAATTAATACCGTTAAGTCGTCCTACTGAAAATATAATCAAAATCAAAGGTAACGAAGAAAATGAAAATATCATGACTCCAACTAAAATTTCTATTATTCTTTTATGATAATTTCCTTTAATTTCCCACAATACTATTAAAATAGAAAACAAAAAAACTCCCCATGTCATAAAGCAAACATACATCTTTTTATAAATATCTGGTTGATAGCCTTCTAATCTAAATGCAGACATGAAAAAATAGCTAACTAATAATATACTCTGTAAAGATAAATGAGTTGCTATCAATATCTTGTTTTTTTTATTAATTTCTGCCCAATGAAACATACACATCACCCTACTTATCCTTTTACTTTCCCTTTTACTGCTATTTGAGGTATAATTATTCTTCTCTTTCCTTCTATCCTAATTTTTATTATTCCTCTATCAAAATAACATTTAGAATTTTTTTCTAATAAAGATTTATCGTTTAATAATTCCCACTTATTTTTAATAGGGTTAAATATTTCCATTTTGTATTTCCCCGTTTCCACCTTAGCTGTAATATTTATTTGACCAGATTCTATATCCTTAGGCAGTACATAATACAAATTTAAAATTTTACCTTCTTCTAATATATATTCTCTTACTGTATCTAATTTTTTAATTTTTCTTTCATCTACAACAGGTTCAATTAATCCAAACGGCATATTTATATTTCCTTTAATGCTTTCTATAGGTACATCGAATACATTTAATGAAATCTGTTTTACTGATTGAACTTTTTCGTTTACATTTACTTTACAAATATTTTTTGTAAACCCAAATAATTTCCCTTTATTTGTAATATCATTTACATTATAAAAATAATATTCAAACAACTCTCTTTGATAGTTATCTAATTTAACTGCATTGTAAATATCCCTAATATAATTGTAATCTCCTTTATTTGTTAAAATATTATCTAATTTATAATTAATTTTTACTGTTTCTTTTCCATCTACATCACCTATAGGAATTATATTATTACCTATTATTAGAAAACAGTTATACATTTTATCAGATATAGGATTTTTTATCTCTCCACTTGCTATATTATGAGAATCTATACAAATACTCATATGCTGATTTTCATATGTATTTAACTTCACAGCAAATAAATGTTTAGGTTCAGTTCCAGTTAATAAAACTTTTTTTTCAATAGGATTTAACTCAGTTTCTTGAGTTTCAAAATTTTTTAAATATGCAGTATCTGGTATATTTAAAATAATATCTGATGACTTATATGGATAAATATTGTATATATCGTACTTCTGACCACAACATTGATATAAATTTATACTAGCACTTGCAGCCTTAATACTATAAAGTCCTCCCCATAATGATATACTGTAAAATACTACACAAAACATTAAAACAACTACAGCAAACAACCACTTAAAACGTTTTTCCATAAAAATTCCCAATAAAACACATACTAAATAAAGTATCAATAAAGCCAGAAAAAACATTAAAACATTATAATCTGTATGCAGTAAACTATCTGCCACAGCATACAATTTTTTACTTTCCAATATTTGATTTTGCAGTCTATCCGGCTTCATAATCTTTTCTAATCCTATTGGAGAAATATACTTTTCTAGTTGTATTCTGATATGTCCACTATTTTTTTCATCTATATTCATTCCTGTAGATACAATAAATCCATTTCCTATTTTTTTTACCCCATTTAATCCATCAAATATACCCTTTAATGTTTTATATTTATATTCACCAGTTCCTACAAATATCGTATTGCCTAATTCTACCCAATTTTTAAGTACTTTTTGCTGATTATCAGATAGACGTGCGACATTAAAATTATCTATAAGTATATAATTAATACACTGCAATTCAGATAAAGTATAATAATCATCAGGCTTTAAAGAAAACACCTCTATATTTTTACTGTCAAACAAAGTAAAATCCATATTTTTTAAAAAAGACATTTGTTCAGGCTTGTCACATAAAGTAGCTATAAAAATTGTATCTTTAGGAAGTACAACCGGTTTCAATTGTTTTTTATACAGTATTTTTTCATTACTTTTTATAAAAATTTCTATCTTTTCATTAGCTTTAAAAAATGGAACTGAAAAGGAAAAAAATTTCTTCGTATATTCTCCCATGATGAGTTTATGTGTATAAATATCATCTCCTAATTTTATAAAAAGTTTCCCACTTATTCCATTATCTGCCGTAATAACAGTTATTTTTATTGGATTAATCTCTCCTAACTTTATCTTTCCTTCATATCCCATATCTATATTAAATTTTATATTTTCCTCTGCAAAACTTCCCTTAGCTATAACAAGAAAAATTAAAAATACAAATATATTCATTATAACTATCTGCTTTCTTGACATCATACATATTCACGTCCCTTAATCTACATATGGTATATTTTCAACTCCATCTTTAGAGATAATAGCCCCAAAATGTCTATCAATTGCATTAGGATTGTTTATTAATATATCAAGTGCCATATTTACCCCTTTATTATTTGTGCCGGTTACCATCCAAATAGGTCTTGTACTGCCAATCGAAGAAGCATATGCAAAAATAGCTCCTGCTTCACTATGTGTTGAAATGACTTTTCCTTTAAAATTCAGTCCATACAGCTTCCCATCTTGAAATTTTGCATATACTCCAATCAATTTATTTTTCTTATTAATATCTCTTATAACTTTGCTATTTTTTGCTAATTCATTCCAAACTCCAACTAAAATATAATACTTTTTAGGTTTTTTTATTACTTCTGGGTCAAATAACGCTGTGTCAACTTGTTTTACTCCCAAATCACTTAAACTCTGCTTTAATTTTTCAGCTTCTTCTTTGAAATCTTCAGTATACATAATTACAGTTCCCGGATTTTTTCCAAAAAAACCATTAATAAATGGATGTGGATAAGAACCTATAACTGCAGGTATAAACATAGTTATACTCCAATCATGATAATCCCACCATATTTCATCATTGGGCTGAGGTCTATACTCTGCTACTCCAACAGGTGCTAATATACCATTTACCCAATAAAACCAATCCATCTTCTTTCTGTCTTTTCCAGTATAAAATGTAAATTTTGACTCTATTCCATTAATAGCATTTACAAAACCACCACCGTACGCAGTCTGAATATCCAAATTTCTGAATAAAACTTCCATACCCACTTCATCTTTAACTAATCCAACATTTTTACAAAAAATAGTTTTATGTCCATAATCTCTTGTTACTATCAAATCCACATGATATGGACTTTCTATATCGCCAGAAGCCTTATAACTGTGAGAATTTTCATCGGCAGGAGTACCTTCTTTATATTTGATTTCTCCCTGTACCGGACCTTTATATCCTTTATATGCAACACCGTCAATAATTACAACATTATCACTACTTGATTTCTCATTTTCTATATTCTCTGATTTTTGCTCTTTTATTTGACTGTTATTTTCTATCTGCTCTTCTTGCTTATTACCTATATTTGTTATTTCTTTCGTCTTTTGAGCATTATTACAACCTGCCATAAATATAGTAAATAACAATAATATTAATATCATTCCAATATATTTCTTAAAAATATTTTCTTTCAAAACCAATCATCTCCTTTTAAAAAACAAATTATTACAAAAAAACAGAGACACTACCACTTTTTAATGATAATGCCTCTGGTTTTCCAGTCAGCAATTACATATTAAGTTATAAATACTATATAATGTTCTCATTTTTAATTATACTTAATAGTAATATAGCTGTCAATTAAGTTAAAATACATAAATTATAATAAAATTATCATTAGATTTGATAAGCTAAATCCAATAATTATAAAAAATACTATCTTTCAATACGAAAGATAGTATTTTTTACCTGTAAAATCAATTAAATTTATATACTAATCATTCAAATGTTTAGAAGCACAATTTTTTGCATAACTACAACTGCTACAGCCTCCTAATTCACAACTTTGAGAACCCTTCTTTACACTTTTTATAAGAGAATATACCCCAAAACTTATTATTGGCAGAGCTATAACCCAAGTAACTACATTGTCCATAAAATCATCTCCTTAAAAACCTAATAATCTTCCTACCTGAAATACAATCATTGATACAAACCACGCTACTGCAAACTGATATGCAACTGAAAATCCTGTCCACTTCCAAGAATTAGTTTCTCTTTTAATAATACCAACAGTAGCTATGCAAGGAGTATAAAGAAGTACAAACACCATAAAAGCATAAGCTGTAAGCTGTGTAAATGACTGTCCTAATGCCTGTGCAAAAGCAACTGCACTAGGTTCTTCAGCTAACCCATATATTATTGACATATTACTTACAACTACTTCTTTAGCTAATACACCTGTTATTAATGATAATGTTGCTTGCCAGTTTCCAAATCCAAGTGGAGCAAATATCGGAGCAAATAATCTACCTATTGCAGCTCCAAAACTTTCTGTAAGTTCAACTGGTCCTGAAAAGTTATATCCTAATATAAACCATAATACAATTGAAGCCCCAAATATAAGTGTTCCCGCTTTTATTAAAAATCCTTTTACTCTTTCCCAAACATGCAGTAAAGTATCTTTTAAAGTTGGTATTCTATATGGTGGAAGTTCCATAACAAAAGGAGTAATATCTGATTTAAACAATGTTTTTTTGAAAATTAATCCTACTATTATTGCAATAAGTATACCTAATATATACAGTGAAAATACTACTTTGTTTTCTTTACCTGGGAAAAATGCAGCAGCAAATAAAGTATATACAGGAAGTCTTGCCGAACAAGATATAAACGGATTTATAAGTATAGCAGTCAGTCTGTCATTTTCATCTTCTAATGTTCTAGTACCCATAATAGCTGGAACATTGCAGCCAAATCCTAATATCATAGGTATAAATGCCTTTCCACTTAATCCAATTTTTCTCATAGCTCTATCCATTATAAATGCTACCCTTGCCATATATCCACTATCTTCAAGTATGGATATAGCTAAAAATAGACAAACTATATTAGGTAAAAATACTAATACTCCTCCTACACCTCCAATTATTCCATCTACTATTAAAGATTTTAACCACTCAGCAGCTCCTACAGACTCCAATAATCCAGTTACCCAACCTGACAAAGTTTCAGCAAAAAATACATCTATCATATCTAACAATTTATTTCCAACTAAATCAAAAGTAAAATAAAATACACCATACATTATTAGTGCAAATATTGGGAGTCCAAGCCATCTATTTGTAAGAATTTTATCAACTCTATCAGACATAGTAAGTTCTTTATTTTTAGGTTTTTTAACTGTCTTGGACACAATCTCAGCAATATAAGAATACCTTTTATCTGCTATTAAAGCCTCAAAATCATCTTCTAAAGATATTTCATTTGTCACCGCTATTTCATCTTCTGTTTTAGTTTTTAAATTCATTCCCAACAACTTTAAAACAGCTTCATCTTCTTCTAACACTTTTAAAGCTAACCATCTCAAATTGTATTTTTCTAATCCAGACATATCTTTTAATTTCTCTATTGTCTTTTCAATTTTTCCTTCTATTTCTTTCCCAAAATCTATTTGTTTGGGGTTATATGGAATACCCCCTTTTACTAAGTTCACTACTATATTTAATAAATCATCAACGCCTTCTTCCTTAGTAGCAACAATAGGAACAACTGGTACACCTAACTGTTCAGAAAGTTTTTTACAATCAATTTTTATACCTCTTTTTTCTGCAATATCCATCATATTAAGAGCAATGACAACTGGCTTTCCAAGTTCTATAAGTTGCATTGATAAGTACAAGTTTCTCTCAATATTTGAAGCATCTACAATATTTACAACTACATCTGGCAAGTCCTCTACAATATAATTTCTAGCTATTATTTCTTCAATTGAATAGGGAGATAAACTATATGTACCTGGTAAATCTACAACTATTATTTCATTATCTCTATACTTTAATTTACCTTCTTTTTTTTCAACTGTAACACCGGGCCAGTTACCCACTGAATGTCTTGCACCAGTCAAAGCATTAAAAAGAGTTGTCTTTCCACTATTTGGATTCCCGGCTAAAGCTATAGTAATACTACCTGCCATTTTAAAAATCCTCCTTATTTGATTTTGATATTCATTATCATTTTTGTGTTAAAAAAACTATTCTATCATAATATTTTCAGCATCTTTTTTCCTCAAAGTTAAACTATAACCTTTAATCTTAACTTCAATTGGGTCACCTAATGGTGCTATCTTTTCAACAATTACTTCAGCTCCTTTTACTATACCCATATCCATAAGACGTCTCTTAACAGCACCTTTTCCTTTTACCATAGCAACTATACCACTTTCTCCCGGCTTTAAATCTTTTAAAGTATTTTGCATAACGTAAAAACCTCCTTAAATATTTACAAATATATTTATAAATTAATCTACTTTATTAATTTATATAAGCATATGTAGCTGTATCATTTATTTTAAATTTCTCAATTTAAAAAACATCACAAAATTTAAGCCACATCTACTAATATTTGTTGAGTAACTACTCCTCCTAAAACTAACCTCGAGCCTCTTACATTTATAATAAATGCCCCATTTGTATTACTTGATATTACACTCAATTTTACTCCCGGAGTAAGTCCCATATCTTGCAATCTTTTTTTCATTTTAGGACCCCAATTTATCTTTTTTAAAATAACCTCTTGTCCGGCATTAACCATCGATAATGGCATATAAAACCCTCCCTATGAACTGATAAACTCAAATATTATTCATTATTATATATATGTATTATTTATTTGATTTTGATTGTCATTATCACTTGTATTATATACTAATTAATAATTATTTTCAATAGTTTTTACTATTTTTTTAACAATAAATATCTTCTTAAAATCATTTAAACTCTAACTAATAAAGCTTGAATTCTTACAAAATAAAAAAATACTATCTTCGCTATGAAAGATAGTATTTTTATAATATCATATAGATAATCTAAAGCCATTTCCTAAAACTTCTCTAACATTTGAAACTATTACAAAAGCATTTTTATCATTTTCTTTAATAAATTTTTTAAGCCTTATAAATTCTTTTTTATTCATTACTGTAGATATTACTGTCCTATTTTCATTAGTATAAGCACCTTCTGCATAATACAATGTCGCTCCACGTTTAAGTTCTTCATTTATGAATTTTTTTATTTTATCTGGTGATGAAGTTATAATAGAAATATTTATTTTTAAATTTAATCCTTCTATTACACTATCAATAATAACTGTATTCATCAAAACTCCAAGCAGTGCATATAGTCCAAGTTTTAATCCAAAAGTTATTCCAGCTAAAAAAGTAATCATAAAATCTGCTAATAATAACGCTTTCCCTATTTCAATGTAAAAAAACTTATTCAATATTTTCGCTATTATATCAGTCCCACCTGTAGATGCATTTTGATAAAAGATTATTGCCATTCCTATTCCCTGTATAAGTATTCCATAGAATAAATTTAAAAACATATCATCTACTAGAGGTTTTTCTATATGAAAAAAAGCTTCAATTACCCAAATAATCCCTGAAAGAGCAAAACTGGCATATATAGTTTTTATCCCAAATTGCTTTCCTATTAATATAAAACCTATAATAAATAATAATATATTCATTACAACAAGCATTGGACCTATTGCAATCTGCGGAAAAATATTATTAATAACCATAGCAAGTCCCGTTATCCCGCCTACTGCTAAATCTGCAGGTACAAGAAAAAAGGATAAACCAAGTGCTACTATAATAACTCCTATTGTAACAATGACATAATCTTTTATCATTTTAAATTCACCTCTATAAAAATATACTAGATTAATCAATTTTCATAGTTCCTTTTCTTATAAACCTGTCATGCCAAGACAGAGCCTCATTTAATATATGAGGAGTATGTTTATACTTTCCTTCTTTAGCACGATTGAAATAGTCTAAAAGCATCGGTCTAAAATCCGGATGTGCACAATTATCTATTATTGCTTTTGCTCTTTCTTTAGGACTTAATCCTCTAAGATCAGCAACTCCCTGCTCTGTAATTATAACCATAACATCATGCTCAGTATGGTCATGATGAGAAACCATTGGAACAATTGATGATATTTCTCCATTTTTAGCTGTTGAAGGAGTTGTAAATATAGAAATATATGCATTCCTTGTAAAATCTCCTGAACCACCTATTCCATTCATCATTCTTGAACCCATTATATTAGTAGAATTTACATTGCCATAAATATCCACTTCAATTGCAGTATTTATTGCAATAACCCCCAGCCTTCTAATTATTTCAGGATGATTACTTATTTCTTGAGGTCTTAATATAATTTTATCTCTGTAAAAATTTATATTTTCTTTAAA
The DNA here is from genome assembly GCF_900142285.1 of Caminicella sporogenes DSM 14501. NCBI lineage: Bacteria > Bacillati > Bacillota > Clostridia > Peptostreptococcales > Caminicellaceae > Caminicella > Caminicella sporogenes. The sequence continues at coordinate 71,176 of NZ_FRAJ01000008.1, forward strand.
CTTTTTAAGCCCCTCTGCTGATGGCGTAATAGAAGTACCCGAAGCAAATAATACTTTTCCCGAATCTAAAAGTTCAAGCATAGAATCCTGAATAACTTCAGTATAACAAACTAAATTTTCAAAATCCGACTTTTCAAGCCCTGCTAAAACTGCATTAGCCACACTACCTACACCAGATTGAAGTGGTAAAAGTTCTTTAGTTAATCTTCCATTTTTAACTTCACTTTTTAAAAAGTTTATCAAATTTTCTGATATTTTTTGAGATATTTCATCAATTGGAGCAAGTGGTCGAACATTATCTTCTATATCTGTAATTACTATTGCAGCTATTTTATCAATATCACAAGGAATATATTCCGTTCCTATTCTATCATTTGGCATTACGATTGGTATAGGTCTTGTATATGGAGGCTTTTCAGGTATATAAATATCTGCCATTCCTTCTAATTCTAGAGGTTGACTTGTATTAATTTCTACTATTACTTTGTCTGCCATCTGAACATACGTTGGAGCTGCTCCTACAGATGTAGATGGAATAATATTCCCATCCTTAGTTATAGCAACAGCTTCTACAATCGCAATATCAATTTTTCCTAAAAATCCTAATTTTGCATAATGTGGAACATGACTTAAATGCATATCTAGAAACTCACAACAGCCATTATTTGTAGATTCTCTCAGACTTTCATTTGTCTGATAAGGTAATCGTTTGCTTATAAGTCCTGCTCTAGCTAAAACTCCATCTAATTCATCTCCTACAGAAGCCCCTGTATAAAGATTTATTTTTATTTTTTCATTTCTTTCCTTAGCTAGTTCTGCCAAGGCCAAAGGCACTGCTTTAGGATAACCTGAAGGCGTAAATCCACTTGTTCCAATAGTCATTCCATCTTTTATTAGCATTGCTGCCTCTTTAGCCGTACAAACTTTATCAAGTAACTTTTTATTCCTGATTCTGTTCGAAATCATAACTCTTTCCTCCTTTTTTTCTAAAAATAAATTTTTTAGTTGATATTTAATAATTAGCTAAATTTAACTTAAATTGGCAGTCTGTATAAAAGTATTGTAAAAATTATCATTCCAAACAGAGCAAATGGATAACTAGCTCCATATCCTGATGCAACATCATCACTTTTTAATGCATCAATAGCTGCTCCTAATCCGGGTGTACTTGTCATCCCTCCGCAAAGAGCTCCAGAAAGCATAACCCAATTAATTTTAAAAACATATCTTCCTATTATAAAGCCTGACATTATAGCCAGTGCAGCACATATAAAAGCAATTATTAAAAGTTCTCCTCCTTTTCCACCTATAGTTGTTAAAGTCGTATATCCATATCTTAATCCTACTATTGCAAGAAATATTGAAAGAGATAGCTCTCTTATAGCTCCTAATATTTTAGGATTCATTCTAAAATTCAAAAATCCAATTTTACCTATATATCCTAAAATCAAAGCAGAAATTAAAACTCCACCTGTTGAACCTAAACTAAAATATTTTATAGTCGGTCCCATATAAATTTTTATTTGTCCTATAAGAAATCCAACTATACATACAAATAAAAATGAAAGGATTTCAAAATCAATATTTTCAATATTAACTTTACTATCTTTAGTTTTCATTTCTCTTTTAAAAAGCTCTCTTTCCTTTTCAACATTAATCTTAAATACGATAGGAATAATCTGCATAGCTAAAATTACTACTATAACTCCCGGAATATATCCTATAGCATATCCCAGTCCAACCATTGCTTCAATTTCTTTCCCTAATCCTCCAACTGCTTCAAGTGCTGCCGCTAGTCCCGGCGAACTCGTTAATGAACCTACATAAATACCCGTTATGGCATACATATTTAGTCCTTTACTTATATACGTCATCAAATAGCAACTTAAAGCTCCTGTAAATGTAATAATAAGCCCTAGTAAAATAAACTTAAATCCGTATTTTCTTACAACTTTCCCAATATCCTTTGAAGCCAAAAGTCCTACAGAAGCAATAAAGCATACTAATGTAAAAAGAAACAATTCCTTTGGAATCATACCATTTTCAAGTATTCTCTTTGCATATGAAGGAACGTTTTCTGCTGTTTCATATGGAAGTATATATTTTTTGTAAATATACCATCCTATTACAAGCCCAGTAAATAAACCTCCGGAATTCCCTAACTTAATTCTCTTAAATTCAACTTTTCCTATAATCAGCCCTAAAATAACTGATAAAAATATTAATACAAACGGATCAGTAATAAACTTCACATAATCAAAATTCATTTTTATTAGTCCTCCTTTAATCTAACCAAATAAAAACACCCTTTTGAGAACAAAAGGGTGTTAAAGGTAAATAGGCACAAAACTAGCCGTAACATAGCCTTAGCTATTTATCCCATAACACCTCCCCATCCTCGTGAGTAAAAACGGTGTTGTTCTTTATGGCAGGTCTCCTGACTTAGGATCATTGTAAATCTATGCCTTCCCATTTCTTACAAACAGAAACAGTGGCATAAAATAGATTTACTCCCCATCACAGTGGCGGGACCGTGTTGGATTTTCACCAATCTTCCCTTTTAAATCCATAGTTTAAAACCAGCGAAACTATGGATACCATAAAGCCCCGTATTCAATTTTACTCTAATCAAATTCTAAATTACATACAGTAAAAAGTCAACAATTAAATTATAAAGTTATTTCTTTTCAAAAAATAAAATTCATGACTTGTTATAACTTTAACTCAATTTAATATTTTTTTAACAAACTTAACATTTATATATATTTAATAAAATAATATAAATGTTATGCTCTATCTTCTTCAAAACAAATTCTTACACTGAGAACATAAAATATTATAGTATATGTAATTATTACTAAAAATGAAAAACCTTCTATTTTATAACCATATGTTATAGCTCTAAGTAGTCTTGTAGAATGTGTAAGAGGCAATAATTCAATAAAACTTCTAAGCAGATAAGGCATACGTCCCAATGAAAAAAAAGTACCACATAAAAAAGCCATAGGAGTAATTACAAAACTTGTAAATCTATTCATATCATAATGAGTATCTATAATCATTGCAGCAAGAAAACCTAAACAAGCAAACATCAAACTATTTATAAAACAAGTTAAAATAAACAGAAAGTTTATATTTATAAAAATTCCAAATAAAGCTACTGTTGCAATTATTAAAAAAGCAGAATACATTCCTCTAAAAGCTCCTGCTAAAACATGTCCTAAAGTAAGCATATACATTCTAGTTGGAGATATAAGATACATCTCAAAGCTTTTTTCATGTAGCCTTGAAACACTTATACGCATGGATATAGCACTATAACTTGCTCTCATAGTAGTAAGAGCTATTATACCCGGTAATATGTAAAATAAGTACGACTTGCCTTCAACAGTTACACTGCTTCCTACTCCAAATCCAAAAGTTACAAGATATAATAAAGGTGTAACAATCAGAGCACTTGTTATCTTCCAAAACCTTCTTTTGAAAAATATCCACTCTCTCCAAAGTATAGTCATAATTTCCATCTAATTCACCTTCTTGTTTGCAAAACTATAAAAAACATCTTCAAGAGTTGTATCCCTGATTGTATATTTACCATTTATCATATCAGAATACTTTTTAGCCTCACTCAATGTATTAAAATAGTGGTACTTAGTTTTTTGATTGTCATCAAAATATTCAACTGTAAATCTTCCCAATTCATCTATCAAATTCCTTGGAGTATCATCATAAAATATTTTGCCTTTATCCATCAATGCAACTCTATCGCATAGATATTCAGCTTCTTCAATATAGTGAGTAGTCAAAATTATAGTTTTACCGTTATTTTTCATAGCCTTTAAAAAATCCCATATCTCCTTCCTAGAATTTAAATCTATTCCAACTGTAGGCTCATCTAAAAAAATGTAATCTGGATCATGTAAAAGTGCTCTAGCAATCATAAGTTTTCTCTTCATTCCACCTGAAAGTCTTTTACAAATTCTATCTTGTACCTTTTCAAGATTTAAAAATCTAAGGAGCTCTATTATACGCTTTTTCATAACTTTTTTGTCAAGTTTGTAAAGCATACCTGAAAAATACATATTTTCGAAAACTGATATTTCTTTGTCCAAATTAATATGCTGGGATACTACTCCAATCCTCCTTTTTACATTATAATTATCCCTTGATAGCTTTTCATTATCTATTCTAATTTCACCTTTATCAGCATCTAATAAACCTATAATTAATCTTATCAAAGTAGTTTTCCCAGCTCCATTTGGTCCAAGAAGTCCAAAAAAAGTTCCTTTAGGTATTTGTATGCTGATGTCATTTACAGCCATTACTTTGCCATAACTCTTATATAGCGACTTAATGTCAATCATATTTTTTCACCTTTTGTATCCACCTTATTTAATATATCTATTACTTCATTTACAGTAACATATTCTTTTGGTTTAAATTTGCCATCTTTAAGCTCAAATATCCCATTATCCACTAAAATTTGAACTATTCTCTTATTTTCTACTTCATCTATATCTTTTATATTTATATTTTTATCTTTACTTTTAAAATCGCCTATTAAATACACAGTCTTTGCAAATTCATCTCTTGTAACCCTTTTCTCTGGATAAAAGTATTCCTCTCCATTTTCCTTATACCCATCAATATACCCAGATAAAACTGCTGTTTCTATATAATCAAATCTTGGATGGTTAGGTGGTACATCTTTAAAAAAGCCATAAGTATGAGTTTCATGTTTCTTTCTATAATATGATGATGTTGGAACAAATATTGTCTTATGAGTCTTTTTAACATATATTTCTGCTATTTCTTCCCTAGTTATTTCTTTATCTGAATTATATACACTCAAATCGTCAAATATTTCTGGATAAAACATTCTGCAAAGTTCTTTAACACCTTTTATATATCTAAAAGTCGGACTAGAAATAATTTTTTGATTTATTTCAAAAATCCTCTTATTTTTGACTGCATTTATCGCTTTAAAGCCGGGTCTTATAGATATAGAATGATAATTTCCTCCTGCACCCATTACTCCTCTTTGAGAAACGTATACATCTATTTCTTTTGCCTTTTCAAGTATTCTCTCTATACCATACGCAGCTATTGAGCTTCCTTCTTGAATTGGTTTTGCATCAGAAGCTACATTTATACCTCCTGCCATTTCTATAGCTACAGCCGGCATAGAATCTGTAGTAACTGTTTTATATCCTCTATCAGATGACTCAAAATACACTCCGACTTTATTTTCTATCTTCGAAGTCTTTTCTCTTATCGCTTCAAGTTCTTCATGGAATTTCTTTAACAACTTTTCAGCTGTATTTTTTTTGCCTGTAAGTATTCCAAGCTTAATTATATAATCATCAAAATCCTCAAATTTTTCAGGATATAAAGATACAACTGTTATACCAGCTCTTTTTAAAGTCTTTACAAAGTTCGGGCTCTTTCTTTCTATAAAAGGTCTTATAAGAACTAAATCCGGTTTAGCAGATATAACTTTTTCAGGGTCTGACCTGTAATCGTAAACTTTTCTACTAAGAGCTTGTACTGGATAAATATCTGCTCTTCCTACTCCTATAATCTCTTTATCAAGTCCTAAAGAAAAAAGATTTTCAGTATGAGCTGAATAAAGAGATATTATTCTCTTAGCTGGTTTTTCCATCTTTATCCTATACCCTGAATCATCTACAATATCGATAGCATATTTTTTATTATCAAAAATACTTACATTATCAAATGCTTTTTCTATATACGTTCTTCCTAAAAACAAAGTTATTATTAATACAAGTGAAATCTGAATTATAGTTTTAATTTTGACATTTTTCATATGATACACCTCATGCAAATTATATTTAAAACAAAATATTACACAACAAGCATAGCCACTAAATTTAGCAGCTATGCTCTTTTTAAACTAAACAGTTATAATTTAATTTTTATTCTTCATGAGCTTCTTCTTGTCCTTTTATTGCCTCATGAGCATGTTTTAAATAAATATCTTGAATACCTTTATTTTCTCCTAAACCATGTAAATACACTTCTACTTCATAACCTGCTTTCTTTAAAACAGTTTTCCAAGAATCATCTTCATCTCCTGCCATGTCATTTGTAGCATGGTCACCTGCAACAAGCATAAATGGCATTAATGTTACTTTTTTAATATTATTTTCTTTAAGTCTGTTCATAACTTGCTCTAATCCAGGATAACCTTCAACTGTTCCAACAAACACATTTTTATGTCCTAAATCATGTAAAACATACTCTAGCTCAGAATATGTAGCATTAGCAAAATGATGTGTTCCATGTCCCATAAATACTACAGCTTCATCATCTTTTAGTTCAGGCAACTGAGCCTTTAAAGCCTTCACTACTTCTAAATAATCTTCTGTTGTAGTAAGTAATGGTTTTCCAACTTTAAGTTTATCAAAATCTCCTTCATAAGCTGCTACTTGAGCTAACAATTCATCATATTCTGCACCATTCATTATATGTAAAGGCTGTATTATAACTTCTGAATATTTTTGTGATTTTAAGTAATCCAGAGCTTCTTTTACATTGTATACATCTATTTTGTCTCTTTCTTTTAATATATTTATTATTGTCTGTGCTGTAAAAGCTCTAACTATGTCATAATCTGGAAACTCTTCAGCAAATCTCTTTTCTGTAGCTTCTATAGTAAGTTTTCTAGTATCTGCATAGCTTGTACCAAAACTTACTACAAGTATAGCCTTCTTATTTGGGTCTTTGCTAACTTCTTGCGGCTTTTGTGAACAGCCAGTAGTAGCTCCTAAAGCTAAAATAAAAACCATCATTAACACTAACATTTTTTTCATAAATACATCCCCTTTCTAAATTAAGTTATTAAAAAACCTTTCCCTTCAATCAATTCAACATCAACAGCAAAAACTTTTTTTATTAAATCTTGATCTAAAACCTTTTTTGAATCTCCATATCTTACCACTTTGCCATTTGAAATAACACATACCTTATCACTAAACTTATAGACTAAATTCAAATCATGCATGATTGATAAAACAGTAATATTTTTTTCTCTAATTACCTGTTTTAATAATTTTAAAGATTTTACTTTGTATGCAATATCCATAGCAGAAAAAGCCTCATCTAATAACAATATCTCCGGAGATTGCGACAAGGCTCTTGCAAGCATTACTCTTTGGTATTCTCCTCCACTAATTTCTGTTACTAATGAATTCATGAATTTATAAGTATCTGTTTTTTTCATAAAACTTACTACTATGTCTATATCTTCATCAGTTGGTTCATTTAATCTTTCTCTATATGGATTTCTTCCCATCATAACTATATCAAAACATGTAAATGGAAAGCTTATATTTGTCCTCTGCCTGACTACTGCAATTTTTTTTGAAAGTTCTTTTATAGTATAACTAGATAAATCTCTCTGCCTGTAAAAAATTTTTCCCTTTTTAGGCTTTAATTCGCCCGTCAAAATATTTAACAGTGTAGTCTTTCCACACCCATTTGGACCAATAATAGAAATAAACTTACCTTTATCTTCTCTATCAATTTTAAAACTTAAATTTTCAAATATATTAAATTTGCCATATCCAAAAGTAATATTTTGTATATCAAACATAACTACCTTGTCCTTATCTGCGTTTTTTAAAGAAGATATATATAAAAAATGGTCCTCCAAATAAAGTTGTTATAACTCCTACAGGTATTTCTACATTAAGTAGAAGCCTTGAAAGATTATCTGCTAATACAAGTAAAAGTGCCCCACATATTGCCGAAAGAGGAATAAGTATTTTATTTTTTGTAGATACTGCAAATCTCAATATATGGGGTACTATTAAACCAACAAAACCTATTATCCCACTTACTGATACACACACAGCAGTTATAAGTGATGCTAATACAAGATATACTTTAGTAATCTTTCCCGGATCAACCCCTAATGACCTTGCTTCCTTTTCTCCAAGAGTCATAATATCCAAATCATCAGCAAAATATTTACAGAGTATAATACCTATTAATATTATCGGAAAACTAATCATCACCTGTGTCCAAGTTTTTGATGATAAACTGCCCATTAGCCAATATACTATCGCTGCTACTTCTTCTCCTGATAAACTTTTTAAAAAGCTAATACCAGCTGAAAGAATTGAGCTAACTATTATACCTGCAAGTATAAGATTTGATGAAGATATGTACCCATCTTTCAATGATATTTTTAGTACAACTAGCAGTGTGCAAATTGCTCCAATAAAAGCACTCGGCATTATAGGAATCATTTTGTTAACTACAAAAAGATTTAGAAAAATTGCCAATACAGCTCCAAATGCAGCACCTGTCGATACCCCTATAGTATATGGGTCAGCTAATGGATTTCTAAGTATTGATTGAAATACAGTCCCTGATACAGCAAGTCCAGCTCCAACTAATGCTCCAATTAAAACTCTCGGCACTCTTATATCCCATACTATAACTACTACATATTCCTCAAAATTATCTAATAATTTAGAATTAATTAATTTTCCAGTTATAATTTTTGCAACAGTAGAAAAGCTTAAATCAGCTCTTCCAAATGATATACTAAAAAGCATTATTAATATTAAAGCTAATAATAATATCAACGTTAAAAAAAAATTTCTTCTTTGATTTCTTTTTATAGATTGTTTTATATTTATATGTTCATCAACCATTATTAACTCACCAAATCATCGCTTATAAAATTTAAAAGTAAAATAAAAAACCTTGCGGAGAATCGCAAGGTAATTTAACAATACTAACCGAACATAAGAAAAATAACTTATGTCCTATAACAATTTAAATCAACCCTTGCTTCCCTCCGAAGCGGTTGTCTATTTTTTAAGGCAGGTTTCCTGGCTCTGGCTTCTTCCTACTCTCTGACCTTCCCATCTGATACTCAATATTAAACAATACTCATCAACAGATAGTGGCTTTCAACAGATTTCGTCTGCCATCACAGTAGCGGGGGCTGCAGAGGATTTTCACCTCTTTCCCTTTTAACTTCTAAATTAGAAGCACCTTAAAAAATATATTAAGTTTTCATATATTTATTATTATAAAGAATTTTTACAATGTTTGTCAATATATATCGAATAATAGATTAATTTAATAATCTTTACATCTTAAATATTAAACAATGAAAAAGGATATTCCTTATAAGGAAGTTTTGATTCAAATCTGCATAAATTTTTATTCTTTGGATGATTAAATGTTATACTACTTGCCCATAGAGCAATTTGTGTCCATTTTCTCATCTTTACAAAAGTTTTATTGTATTTATTATCTCCCCATAACGGCAATCCATTGTAAGAAAACTGAACTCTTATTTGATGATGTCTACCCGTTTTTAAAAAAATTTTTACAAGGCTAAGTATTCCGTATTCCTTTGTATCAACACTGTCTATTAACTCATATTCAAGTATAGCTTCCTTAGCTTTTTTTGTATCCTTTGTAACTACTTTAGACATATTAACAGTCCTAAGTTTTAATAGATAATTCCTTAATTCAGCCTTCTCCTTCTCAGGCTTTCCACAAACTACAGCATAATATTCCTTTTTAAATCTCTTTGTCCTTATCTCCTCAGACAACCATGCATTAGCTTCTCTTGTCTTTGCAAATACCATTAATCCTCCTACAGGCCTATCCAGTCTATGTACAAGTCCTATATAAGGATTTTTTGCAGCAGGATAATTTTTCTTTAAATATTCCTTGAGTAATGAAAGCATATCAATATCTCCAGTCTTATCACTTTGCGTTGGCATTTTCGGTGGTTTTTCAGCTACTATAATATGTTTATCTTCATGTATTATCTTTATATCTTTATCTTTTAATATTTCTAAAATAGTTCCTTTCATATTCTCTACTCTCCTAACTATCAATTGTAAGTTCTATATTGTAAATTTTAGGGTCAATTACTCAATATCTTAAAATAATCCATAATTCTCAACTTGCTAAATAATTATGAGCTTGTTGACAAATTTATATTTTCAATCTTTTAGTCTTATTTTGTCTACAATCTGAATTATTGATTTCTTTATAATATAATTAGATTATACAACATTTTTATATAAAAAATAACAAAAAGTAGAGAACTCTTTTTTTGAGCTCTCTACTTTTCTATATAAATCTATTATTTAGTTATTAATTTAAGCTCTACAGGTATAAAATCTGCTACCTTTTCACCTTTAATAATTTTTACAGCATTTTCAACTCCCAAACTACCAATTAAACTTGGCTGTTGAGCTACAGTTGCTGCCATTTTTCCTTCTTTTACAGCTTTAACAGCATCATCTGTTGCATCAAAACCTACTACAATTATATTTCTTCCACTTGCTTCTATAGCTTTTAATGCCCCAAGTGCCATTTCATCATTATGTGCAAATACTGCATCTATTTCAGGCTGTGCTTGTAATATATTTTCCATTACATTTAATCCCTTTGTTCTATCAAAATCAGCTACTTGTCTTGCAACAACTTCTATATCAGACTTACTTATTGCATCATTAAATCCTTTTCCCCTATCCCTTGCTGCTGAAGTACCTGCTATTCCTTCAAGTTCAACAACTTTACCTTTTCCTCCTAATTTTTCTACTATAAATTCTCCAGCCATGGTTCCACCAGCTACATTATCAGAAGCTACATGAGTTACTACTTCTCCACTATTTGCTCCTCTATCAAGTGTAATAACCGGTACATTCTTTTCATTTGCTCTCTTTATAGCATTTCCAACTGCATCTGAATCTGTTGGATTAATAAGAATTACTGAAACACCTTGAGTTAATAAGTCTTCAACATTTGCCAATTCCTTTGCTGGGTCATTTTGTGAATCCAAAACAATAAGTTCTACTCCTAATTCCTTAGCTTTTGCTTCTGCTCCTTCTTTTAGTGTTACAAAGAATGGATTATTTAGCGTTGAAACAACAAGACCTATCTTCTCTTTTCCATCTTCTGCAGGTTTAGCACCACATCCTGCTAAAGTTCCTAAAGTTAGCAGTAAACACAATAATAATGCTATACTTTTTTTCATCTCTAAACTCCTCCTTTATATTTTTTTATTTTTGTTTTCTATCTAATAACACCGCAACTAATATCACTAGTCCCTTCGCTAAAAATTGATAATATGAAGAGACATCCATGAGATTTAGTGCGTTGTTTAAGATACCTATTATCAATGCACCTATAATAGTTCCAAGTATTGAACCAACTCCACCTGCAAGACTAGTTCCTCCAAGTACAACTGCTGCAATAGCATCTAATTCATATCCTGTTCCAGCAGTAGGCTGAGCTGATGAAAGTCTTGCAGTAATTATAATCCCTGCTAAAGCTGATAAAAGTCCACTAATTCCATATACATATAATTTTATGTTATCAGTACTTATTCCAGATAATTTTGTAGCCTCCTCATTTCCACCTAATGCATAAATATATCTTCCAAGTCTTGTATATTTAAGAATATAATATCCAAGCGCAAATACCAAAATCATTATGTAAATAGGAATAGGTATTTGTAAAAAATATCCACTACCAAGTTTTGAAAAGATTTCTGCATTTTTTTCATAACCTATGCTAATTGGTTTTCCATTAGTAAAAACAAGTGTAGCTCCTCTTGCAAAAGTCATTATTGCAAGTGTAGCAATAAAAGGTTGTACTTTTCCCTTACTAATTATCACTCCATTTAAAATTCCAATAACTGCTCCAATAACTAATGTTATAATAACTGCAAGAAATGGATTTAATCCAGCTGATACCATACTTGCTGCATATGCCCCAGTTAAAGCTAATATCGAACCTACTGAAAGGTCAATACCCCCAGTTAAAATTACGAAAGTCATCCCTGCCGCAATAATCGAATTTATTGATGTCTGTCTTAATATATTCAAAATATTGCCTACTGTTAAAAACCTAGGATTTAAAATCGATATTATAATTGAAAACAGTACAAGCCCTATAATAGATTTATATTTCATAACTTTAGATAAATTCATATTCATCAGCTCTAAGCCTCCTTAATCCCTACTGCCAATTTCATTATTTTTTCTTGTGTTGCATCTTTTATATTTAATATTCCTGACAACCTTCCTTCATGCATTATTAAAATTCTATCACTCATACCCAATATTTCAGGAATTTCTGAAGAAATCATTATAATACTCATGCCCTGCTTTTTAAATTCATTCATCAAATCATAAATTTCCTTTTTAGCTCCAACATCTACTCCTCGTGTTGGTTCATCTAATATTAAAACTCTCGGCTTAGTCATCAAACTTTTAGAAATGCTGACTTTTTGTTGATTTCCACCGCTTAAATTTTTAACTGTTTGGTTTATAGAAGGTGTCTTAATTGATATTTTCTCAACATATTCTTTAGAACTTTTTATCTCTTTAGATTTATTGATATATCCAAACAAACCTGTAAATTTATTTAAAGCCGATAAACTCATATTCTCTTTAACTGTCATGCCAAGTACCAATCCATCACCTTTTCTATCCTCTGAAACATAAGCAATACCATATTTAATTGCATCTGATGGCGATTTTATATTTAATTTTTTTCCATCAAGTAAAATTTCACCTTCTCTTGCTTTTATAGCTCCATAAATAGTCCTAGCAAGTTCTGTCCTTCCAGAACCCATAAGACCAGCTACTCCAAGTATTTCCCCTTCATAAAGGTCAAAAGATATATCACTAATCAATTCATTCGATAAATTCTTTACCTCTAATACTTTTTTTCCTAAATTTATTTCTATTCGTGGATATTGTTCAGTAAGTTTTCTTCCTACCATCATTTCTATTAAATCATCTTCATTTATTTCCTCTATACTTTTTTCTCCTATGAACTTGCCATCTCTTAATACAGTAACATAATCACATATTTCAAATATCTCCTTCATTCTATGTGAAATATATACTATACTCTTTCCTTCAGTCTTTAATGTATTAATAACCTTAAAAAGATTTACAGTTTCTTTATCTGTTAAAGCATCAGTAGGTTCATCCATTATTATAATCTCTGCATCAAGAGATAAAGCTTTTGCTATTTCAACCATTTGCTGCTTTCCAATACTTAGCTCTGAAATCTTTTTTTGTGGATTTTCTTTAACCCCCAAAAACTCTAAAAGCTCCACAGCCCTTTTATAAAGCTGTTTTTTATCTATTTTCCTTAAAATATTTATCGGCTCTCTACCTAAAAATATATTTTCAGCTATTGTAAGCTCTGGAATAAGATTTAGCTCTTGATGTATTATAGCTATCCCACTATTTTGAGCTTCCCTTGGACTGTTAAAATTTACTTCTCTTCCTTTAAAATAAATTTTCCCAGATGTCTTTTGATAAACTCCAGACAAAATTTTCATTAAAGTAGATTTCCCTGCTCCATTCTCTCCAAGAAGTGCCATAACTTTACCTTTAGGTACTCTAAAATTAACCTTATCTAGAGCCAAAACACCCGGAAATGATTTTGTAATTTCCTTCATTTCTAAAATATAATTCACTTTTTCTCACTCCTAAAAAATAACTCCAGACTCTAATATAACATTTGCATAAGGAGAACATTCTCCCGTTCTAACTACAGCCTTTGCACTCTCTGTAATTTTTTTAAACTGTTCATGAGACACATACTTAATTTCAATATTACTAAACTTTTTTAAAAGTTCATTATGTATATCTGGATTTTTTTCCTTTATTTCTTCGGCAACTATTACGGATTCAACTTTTAATTCTTTTAAAACTGCATCTAATGTTTCAATAAAACTCGGTATTCCCTTTATTAAAGAAATATCTATTCTCTTAACATCTTTAGGAATAGGAAGTCCAGCATCTGCAATTACTAGCTTATCAGTATGCCCCATTTTGCTAATTTCTGTTATAATTTCAGAATTTAATAAAATTCCCTTCTTCATTATTTCACTCCCTTAAAATTTTTAACTTCTTCTAATGTAGGCAAAGAACTTTGTGCCCCTTTTCTCGTTACAGTTATAGCTGCAACCTTTGTTGCAAACTCTATTGCTTCACAAATATCTTTATCTTTTGATAACTTTACCGTCAATCCTGCAATAAAACTATCGCCTGCAGCAGTTGTATCAACTGCTGTAACTTTATAGGCATTAAATTTTATATGTTTTTCATTACTAAAATAAACTGCTCCTTCTCTGCCTAATGTTACTATAATCTCCTTTACACCCTTATCCATCAAAAAATTAGAACCTTTAATTATGTCCTCAAAGGAATTTATTTTGACATCTGAAAGCACTTCTATTTCTGTTTCATTTAACACTAACAAATCAATATTCTCTAAAAGATTATCACTAAGTTTACAAGCTGGAGCTGGATTTAATATAGTATACTTATTCATATCCTTTGCCTTCTTAAAAATGTACTCAATTGTTTCCAAAGGAATTTCCAACTGCGAAACTAAGATATCACAATCTCTTATAACACTATCCTTTATGTCTTCAGGCATCAAATCAAAATTTGCACCCGGAATAACTACAATAGAATTATCACCATCTTCATTTACCATTATCATTGCAATGCCTGTTGACTGATTTTTTTGAACATATACATTTGAAATATCTACATTATTTAACTGCAAATTATTTTTCAATATCTCTCCAAAACTGTCATCTCCAACTTTACCAAGCATTTTTACATTGCCTTTTAGTCTGCCTATTGCAGCAGCCTGATTTGCTCCTTTTCCTCCGGGTATTTTTTCAAAGCCTCTGCCTAAAACAGTTTCTCCTACTCTCGGAGTAACTCTTACATTAGTAACTAAATCCATATTAAGACTACCAACAACTAAAATCTTTTTCACAATCAACACCTCTAATCACGTTTTTACAATAAGTTAAACGTTTAACTATATAAAAAAATCACTTTGTAGATTTTCTAATGACAAGTCTAGTATCTAAAACATACTTATTTATCTTTATTTCTTTTTTCTCTATCATATCAATTAACAACTCTGCCGCTTTATAACCCATTTCATAATTTGGCTGTTTTATAGTAGTTAAATCTGGGTCTATCATTTTAGCCATATATATATCATCAAATCCAATTACACCAACTTCTCTAGGAATATCAAATCCCTTCACTTTTAATGCCTTAATTGCTCCTATAGCAATCAAATCATTCCCACAAAAAACACTATCGAATTTTATATCTCTTTTTAAAGCTCTTAAAATTCCTTCATATCCCCAATCACTACTATAATCACCTTCACAAACTAAACAATCTTCAATTTCAAAACCTTCATCTATTAAAGCTCTACAATACCCTTCATATCTATCTCTTGTAGGTTTACTCGTCATTGGTCCAGTTAAATGTAGAATTTTTTTATATCCTCTATTTAGCAAATACTTAACTGCATCATAAGCTCCTTTTACATTATTTACAGTAATTATTCCATGAGTTTTTAATCCTTCTATTTCTCTATCTACAGTTATAACTGGTACTTGAAAAGATGTTAACTTTTTAAATTTATCAGTTCTCCTTGATGAAGCTGTAAATATAATACCATCTACCATTTTTTCCTTAAGCATATCTACATAAATTTCTTCTTTTTGAACATTATTGTCTGAATTACAAAGTATTAAATTATACCCTCTTTCATTCGCCTTATCTTCTGC
Organism: Caminicella sporogenes DSM 14501; assembly: GCF_900142285.1. NCBI lineage: Bacteria > Bacillati > Bacillota > Clostridia > Peptostreptococcales > Caminicellaceae > Caminicella > Caminicella sporogenes. Next base: position 86,810 of record NZ_FRAJ01000008.1, read on the forward strand.
TCCTCTAGCTAACTCAGGAAAGAATGGGTTAACTATATCAGGAATAATTAAACCAAGTGTATTCGTTCTTTTAGTAACTAAACTACTTGCAACACGATTCGGAACATAACCATACTTTTTTATAATCTCAAGTACCCTATTTCTAGTAGTTTCACTAATATTTTGATCTTTTTTATTTAATATTTTAGATACTGTTGCAGTAGATACTCCTGCTATTCTAGCTATGTCTTTTATAGTTATTTTCATTTTACAACCTCACATTATTTAGGTAAACGTTTTACTAAACCACTTACCTTAATTATACCACTTATTTCTATTAATGCAATATTTTTTTGAAAATAAAAATCCTCGATTTTAATACAATCGAGGATTAAATATATTTATTCATTTATTGGCTTTTTTAATAAGGCAAGCATTAAAGCTGTTACTATTGAACCTATTAAAATAGCTAAAACGTATAAAATTGGACTTCCTTTAACTATTGGAATAACAAATATACCACCATGAGGAGCTGGAAGACCGATATTGAAAATCATTGAAAGTGCTCCAGCAATAGCTGAACCTGTAATTATAGAAGGTATCACTCTGCTAGGGTCAGCTGCTGCAAATGGTATAGCACCTTCAGTTATAAATGACGCCCCCATTATGTAACAAGTTTTTCCTGCTTCTCTTTCACTTTTTGTAAATCTATTTTTAAATATTGTCGTAGCTATAGCTATACCAAGTGGCGGAACCATACCACCTGCCATAACTGCAGCATGTGGAGAAAAGTTTCCTGCTTCTATCATAGCTATACCAAATGTAAATGCAGCTTTATTTATTGGTCCACCCATATCAACAGCCATCATTCCACCTAAAATTAATCCCAACAGAATTTTATTTGCTGTACCCATAGAATTAAGCCAGTTCTGCATAGCTAAATTTAAAGATTTAACAGGATTTACTATAACAAGCAGCATTATAGCACCAGTTAAAAATATACCAAACAGTGGATATAAAAGTACAGGCTTTAATCCTTCAAAACTTGAAGGCAGTTTAGCAAACGTTTTTTTCAAGAATAAAACAATATAACCACCTAAAAATCCTGCAATAAGTCCTCCTAAAAATCCTGCTCCATTGTTAGCTGCTATAAATCCTCCAACCATAGCTGGTGCAAAACCCGGTCTATCAGCTATACTCATACCAATAAATCCAGCTAGTATAGGTATCATAAGCGAAAATGCACTTCCACCGCCAATATCCATTAACAGCTTTGCAAATGGATGAAAAGATGGGTCATTTGGGTCAAATGCCTTAATTCCAAACATAAAAGATAAGGCTATGAGTATACCTCCACCTACTACAAAAGGAAGCATGTTTGAAACTCCATTCATTAAATGTTTATAAAAGCCTGTTTTTTCTTTTTTCTGAATTTTAAACCCCCCACTATCTTTATCATCATGATGATATACTGGAACCTCTCCACTTAATGCTTTTTCTATAAGTCCACCGGGATTCCTTATACCTTGAGTAACTGAAGTCTTAATAACTCTTTTTCCTTCAAATCTAGCCATTTCAACTTTTGTATCAGCAGCTACTATAATAGCCTTAGCTCTTTTTATATCTTCATCTGTCAATCTATTTTTTACCCCAGTTGAACCATTCGTTTCTACTTTTATATTTACACCCATTTCTTTAGCTTTATTTTTTAATGAATCTGCAGCCATATAAGTATGTGCTATACCCGTTGGACAAGCTGTTACTGCTAAAATAATTTCATCTTTATTATTATTAACAGATTTTTCTTTTTTCATTTTCTTCTTTTCTTCCTCATTTATTATTTCTAACAATTCATTTTCAGTTTTTATATTCATAATCTTATTTCTAAAATCTTCATTCATAAGCATTGCAGACAGCCTCGATAACGTTTCTAAATGCTCATCATTTCCATTTTCTTTACCTGCTATCATAAAAAATAAATGAGCAGGCTTACCATCAAGCGAATCATAATCGATACCAGCTTTAGAATATCCAAAAGCTATTGCTGGAATCTTCACTGCATTTGTTTTAGCATGAGGAATAGCAATCCCATCTCCTACACCTGTTGAAAATTGCTCTTCCCTTTTCAATATAGCTTTTTTAAATTCTTCTTTGTTATTCAATTTACCGGCTTTTTCTAATTTGTCAATTAACTCATCAATTACTTCATTTTTTGTAGCAGCCTTTAAATTGAGAATAATGGTATCTTTCCTTAAAAGCTCAGTTATTCTCATAGTTTGTCCTCCCTTTTAAATCAATTTTTTTATAAAAACTTGATCCAGTAAGCTTATTGCATCTTCTCTTTTACATAGATCAAGTGAAAAAGCTGTAGCACTCCCAGTAGCTACTCCCCATTTAAAAGCTTCTAATAAATCACCCATCTGCAAATAACTTGCTAAAAATCCTGCAATAAGCGAATCTCCTGCTCCAACTGAATTTATTACTGTCCCTTTTGGTGAAGATGCATAATATACACCTTTATCATTTATAAGATATGCTCCTTCTTCAGCCATTGAAATAATTAAATTCTGAACTCCCATTTTAATTAGTTTTTCACCATATTCTATTATTTCTTCCTTAGTTTCTATCTTTTTGTTAAAAATTTCACTAAATTCTTGTCTGTTTGGCTTTACTAAGAAGGGTTTCTTCTTTAAACTTTCTATAAGTACATCTCCTGTTGTATCAACTATCACTTTTACATTATTTTTCAAGCATCTTTCTTGAATTCGAGAATAAACATCTCGTGGAAGAGTTTTCTGAACATTCCCTGCAAGAACGAGAAAATCATTAGCTGTCAAACCTTCAATTTTTTTATACAATTCTTTTAAATTTTCTTCTGTAATACAAGGTCCTTCACCATTTATTTCTGTTTCTTCATTTGACTTGAGCTTTACGTTTATTCTAGTATCTCCATTAACCATTATAAAATCAGTATCAATACCTTCTTTTTGTAAAAAATCTTTCACATATTTCCCTGTAAAACCACCTATAAAACCTAACGCTTTATTTTTTACACCAAAATTATTAAGCACTCTTGAAATATTAATTCCTTTACCGCCAGGATATTTATAATTAGTTTTAACTCTATTAACCATTCCAACTTTGAAATCTTCAACTTCAACAATATAATCTATGGAAGGATTAAAAGTTATTGTATATATCATTATTCAGTCACAACCTTTACTTTAGTTTTATCCATATATCTTTCAAGGTCTTCTGGCTCTTCATTTGTTATTATTTCAGCTTTCCTTAAATCAGCAACCTTTACAAAAGCAACTTCTCCAAATTTACTTTCATCTGCCAGCACAAAAACTTCTCTCGAAAGATTTATGGCAGTTTCCTTAAGTATAGCTTCTTCTGAATCAGGAGTTGTAAAACCATACTCTGGATGTATGCCATTTATTCCTATAAAGCATTTATCAAACCTAAATTTCTCTAAATTTTTGAGTGCATCACTTCCTATAACCGCTTTAGTTCTTGCTTTAATCTTTCCCCCGAGAATATAAGCACTAATATTTCTTTCTATAAGCTCATCTATGTGTTTTAATCCATTCGTTACAACAACAATATCTTTTTTATCTATATATTTAATTACTTCATAAGTAGTTGTTCCTGCATCCAAATATATACAATCGCCTTCATCTATAAGTGATGCTGCATATTTTGCTATAACTGATTTTTTATCTATATTTTGAATTTGTTTTTCACTATAACTCGGTTCATTAAATCTACCTTTTAAAAGAGTTGCTCCTCCATGAATCCTCTTTAATTGATTTATACTTTCTAAATAAGTAAGGTCACGTCTTATAGTAGATTCTGAAGTGTTTGTAAGCTTTACAAGTTCATGTATTTTAACTATCCCCTTCTTCTTTAAAGTTTCTAATATTATTTGATACCTTTCTTCTGTTAGCAAGTCCATCACCTCTTTTCTTCTTACATAATCATTATAAATCAAAATCATTCAAAAATCAATCATTTTCGTTCAATATATTTTATTTTCTTTTAACAAAAATCATTTTCAACTAAATTCACTCATATTATTTATAATTTCAAAAAATAATAATAAAGTAAAAAATAAAAATATACATAATTTACAAAAAAATCAAAATTATTGTTGAGTTTTTAAAAAATACATGATAAAATTTTTTTTAAATAAAAAAATTAATTTTTAGGGAGGGGTTCTTTTGAAACTTACAAAACAAATTATTTCAATTTTCTTAGCAATTTTAATTGCTGCATTTCCACTTTTATCTTTTGCCCAGGAAGTTCACTACACTAATAGGAGTGATATTCCGAAGCAATACACTTGGTCTATAGAAGATATTTATAATTCAGACACAGATTGGGAAAGTGATTTTAAAAAACTAGAAAATAGTTTGTCAAAAGTAGAAAACTATAAAGGTAATCTAAAAAGTGAAGAAAGCATTTTAGAAATACTAAAATTAAAAGATGAAATTTTTAGACTTAATGATAAAATATATGTTTATGCAAGTCTTAAAAGAGATGAAGATATCTCTAATCCAAAATATTCAGCTATGGCTGATAGAGCTGAAGGACTTAACACTAAAACAATAGCTGCATTTTCTTTTGTTGAGCCAGAATTATTGTCTTTACCTGAAGAAACATTGAAAAGTTACATCAATAATCCAAAATTTAAAGATTATGACTTTTATTTAAAAAACCTTTTGAGAACTAAAAAACATTCTCTATCTTCAGAAGGTGAAAGAATACTTGCTTTAGCTTCTGATATAGCATCTGTTCCAGAAAATATAGCTTCTACATACAGAAATGTAGACAGAAAAACAGAAGATATTATTTTAGATAATGGAAAAAAAGTAAAAGTTACTCCTGCTATGTATTCAAAATTGTTAGATAATCCAAATAGGGAAATAAGAAAAAAAGCATTTGAATCTGAATTTAAAAGCTTTGAAAAAAATATTCATACTTTAGCTGCCACTTTGGCAGGAGAAGTTAAAACTAATATTTTCTTTGCAAAAGCTAGAAATTATAATTCTGCACTTGAAGCATCATTAGATTCTGATAATATAAAACCTGAAGTTTATAATAATATAATTAAAGCTGTTAATAATAATTTAGAACCACTGCATAAATATGTATCTTTTAGAAAAAAAGTTCTAGGAATAAAAGATAAAGTTAGATATTACGATATGTATGTTCCTTTAGTTAAACAAGTGAAAAATGAATACATAAGTTATGAAAAAGCTCAAGAAATGGTAAAACAAGCATTAGGAGCATTAGGAGAAAATTATATAAAAGATCTTGATAAAGCATTTAAAGAAAGATGGGTAGATGTATATGAAAATGATAATAAAAGATCAGGAGCTTATTCTTGGGGCAGCTACGATACACACCCTTACGTTTTGTTAAATTATAATGGAACTCTTGATTCTGTATCTACTTTAGCTCATGAACTTGGTCATGCTCTGAACTCATATTATTCAAACAGAACTCAACCATACTCAAAAGCACAATATCCTATATTTACAGCAGAAGTAGCATCTACTACTAATGAAGCATTAATGATTGATTATTTAATCAAAAATGCCAAAACAAAAGAAGAAAAAATGTATTTAATTAACTCTTATTTAGAACAAATAAGAGGTTCTATATACACTCAAATTATGTATGCAGAATTTGAAAAAGCTATTCATGAAGCAGCAGAAAAAGGAATTGCTTTAAATAGTAAATTTTTAAATGAAACATGGGGAAATCTAATGAAAAAATATTACGGAAATGATTTTGAAGTTGATGAATTAGCTAAAATATGGTGGTCTAGAATTCCTCATTTTTACTATAATTTTTATGTATATAAATATGCAACAGGACTTTCATCAGGTATAATTTTATCAGAAAAAATGTCAAATAATGAAAAAGGAGCAAGAGAAGCATATCTTGAATTTTTAAGTGCTGGCGGAAATGATTATCCAATTGAACTACTTAAAAAAGCAGGTGTTGATTTATCCACAACTGAACCTATTGAAAAAGCACTTCAAAAATTTGACAGCTTATTAAGTGAACTTGAAAAACTTATGAACGAATAAAAATAAAAAAATAATCAGACATCTCAAACTTTAATCAAACTAATTAATAAGGGATGTCTGATTATTCTTTTTATTTTAAAAAGCATTATTCCCTCTATGTCTATGTCGTCTTCTAAAACATGGAGTACATTTGCCTTTTTTGACATCATCACAACACAATATATAATCTCCACCTTCTATCTTTAATACTTTTCCATTTACTAAACTATCGGCAATTTTTTTCTTTGCATCACTATACATTCTCTGAACAGTAGAACGAGCTACTTCCATTCTTTCTGCACATCGTTCTTGATCAAGTCCTTCTAAGTCCATAAGCCGTATGACTTCATATTCTTCTACAGTCATAGTTATTATATCCTCACTATTTACCATTTCTTTTACAGGTCCAAACATTGTAAAATCTGGAAGTCCACAAACTCTCCTTCTCTTTCTAGGTCTAGGCACTTATCATCACTCTTTCTATATAGTATTATATATATCTTATATTACCAAATTTGTATTATAAGTTCATCATTAACATTAAATTTTTTATAAAAATTAATGAAGCAAGTTATCTTTTTAAATAACCTGCTTCATTAGTTTAAACTTAAACTATTTACTCTACTTTATCATCTTTATTATCATTTTTCTTAAAATTTTGTAATAGTTCTTTTACTCTTTTTAATTCGTTCTCTAATACATTTTCTTGAGCTTTTAAAAATTTTTCTTCATCATAAACTATATTACTTCCATCTTCATAATATCCACTACGTGCCCATCTTGGCAAACCAGTAAGTTTATACATAAATCTATTTCCTCTTCTGAATCCAAATCCTCCACATCTTCTTCCAAAAAATCCTCTTCCAAATATTCTTCTCTGTCCAGTATATTCACCTGAGCAACGTCCAGCACCTCGTCCAGTCATTGGTCCTAATCCTAAAGGACCAGTTCCATCAAGTCTTGGCATATATACTCCTCCTTTTTATATAATTTTAAAAAATAACAAATATTTACTAAAAATTAATCAAACCACAATTTATAAAAAATAAATATTGCTTTTAAAAATCTTTAATTATGGTTTTGGACATATGCTATTTATCTATTTAAAATATATCACTATTTTGGGTATATGTCAATAACTTTTTTTGTTTTTTAATATAAAAAGTCAGGGTAAATTTTATTTTAAAAAGCTACCCTGACCTTTCTCTTCTACAATAATACTTTTCATATATATTTTTATCATTATCCTTAAACCATTTCCTAATTTAAGTTAACAAATTCTACTATCCCTTTTTAAAAATTATATTGTTTTAATTAGTATAGTTTCCTATATATATCTATCATATTTTCTCTTGAAAGCGAAACATAATTATTTATTAAAAGTCTCTGCTGCGATTTTATAACACTATCTGTAAAACTTTCTATCTCACTTTCTTTCATTCCATATTCCCTTAATGGTTTTCTTTCAAGTAATTTATCTAAAACTTCTGCTAAAGCTTCATAAACATTTTTACTTTCACCTATTTTAAGTATTTTTCTAAGAATTGCATTTATATTTTTTATTTTTCCTTCTGGTTTTAACCTATTGTAAGTTTCAAACACTTCAGTAAACATAAGATAATTTGCCTCACCATGAGGAATATGATATGTTCCACCTAATGGATACGACATGGCATGAACTGCACCTACTCCAGTATTTCCAAATGCTATTCCTGCATAATTGCTTCCTATTACAAAATTTTCAATTATATTAATTCTATGTTCAGGACCTTTTTCAATAATTTCCATATAGCCTTCTAATATAAGCTCAATGGCCTTCACTGCAAACAATTCAGTAAAACATGTAGACTTTGGAGATACATATGACTCAAGTGCATGAATTAATGCATCTACTGAACTTGTTACAAAAAATTTATAAGGAAGTCCCTTAACGATTTCAGGTATTAATACAGCATAATCTGCATAAAGTTCATCTGATGCAAGTCCCATTTTTGTTTTTTTACTTTTAATCTCTGATATTGTTATATTTGTAACTTCACTTCCAGTTCCACAAGTTGTAGGTATTATTATCAATTCTTTTTCTTTAACTATTGGAATCTTTTTTTCAAATAATTCTAAAGCACTTTTTGCATCTTTAACTACTAAAAGTTTTGCTATATCTATAATAGAGCCGCCACCAATAGCAATAACTCTATTATAATCATATTTTTTTGCATCATTTATAATTTTATCTATCATTTCATCTGAAGGTTCTCCTTTACCATACTTTTCCTGAAAAATAAAATTAGCCTTTGTATTTAACTCTTTCATAAAAGATTTATACAAAAATTCATTAGTAAGAACTAAATCTTTCTCATTCAGATGAAATTCACACAAAAATTCCTCAAAAGTATTAAATTTATGTATAATTGGTTTTATTTCTAATGCCTTCACCATTATCCCCCCATTTTGCATGAATTTATAAAAGCTGAAAGGTCTTTTACTTATACATAATATATATATTGACTTTTATTTAAAATTACTTTTTAAACCTAAAAAACTAGTAAAAATAAACAGACATTATTATTAGAATTGTCTAAAATTTCTTAAATAATGTCATATCCATTATAGAACTTTCCTGTAATTTGTCAAGGGTAAAGCTTCACTTGCTTTACCCTTGACAAATCATTATCTTCACTCTATTTAATTTAATCATATAAACTTAAAATTAAATTTTAGTTTTTTAATTCAAAAAACTCTAGTAACTTTTAATAAAATTTGGTACATCATCATCAAAATAACTTCCAACTATCATTTCACCATTTTTTAAATAAAATACCACAATATATTTTTTATTTTTAAGATAAGAACTTCTATAAGAAGCATTGTAAGTTCTTAATAATTCTTCAATTTTATTTTTATCTCTAATTTCTACTTTTTTACCTCTTATCATTTCTAAATTATCAGCTATCTTATATATATTTTTTTCAACATCTTTTAACTCTTGTATATCCTTTACAACAGCATATTTAATATCATCAGGCATAACTCTTACTTTTTCATAATATCCATTTTCTTTAAACCACTTTTCTAGTTCTTTATATGATTTTTTAAAATTTAAATACAATGTCTGTCTTTTAGTCCCACATATCTCACTTATACATCTAATATTAATTTCAGCCCAAGGTTCTTTAGTTGATATTATTTCATCATAAGTTTCATTTAATATATCTTTTTTCAGAGCTTCAACTAATTCTCTTACCTTATCTTTATCTGATATTACTATATTTTTATTTATAATATTTACATAAATACTTATATCTGATATTTTATCCACATCTACTTTAAATATTTTATTTCTCTTTTTATATTCATGTGATTCATAAATTTCTCTTATATATGGATTATTATTAAACATCTTTTTAGGTATATTATATTCTCTTACTAATATTTTACCATTTTTTAATTTATATCCTATTGATATATGTTTTCTGCTTTCTTCTACAGGCATGTTTTGTATCTCAGATTTGTTATCTATTATCATTTTGTGTAAATTTCTCACAGCTTTTATATTACTTTCACTGTGAAGTAATCCATAATCATTTTTTAATCTTATTTCTTCCAGATAAGAATCAAAATATACTGACTCTATTTTACTTATCTTAGGCAATCTTTTCTCATATCCTATTAAATCAAAGTCAACAATTGCGAAAAACAATCCTGCAATTATAATAAAAGGAAGCAATCCCCACAGTTTATTAAACACCCATATAGATTTTTCTATTATCATTTCTGCTATTATATACCCAAATACAGCTCCTATAAAAAATCCAAAATACAGCCAAAAAGAACTTTCTCTCCCTATAGCTGAAAAATATAATCCTCCTATAATCATTGTACAAAATGCTACACCATATTTAAATAGAGGCTTTAATATATCAAATGTTATACTATCTCCAGCAGTCTCCAAATTTCTTTTATTGTATAAGTATTTTGAAACGAAAAATAATATAAACAATAATATTATATACCATATTATAATCATAATATTTTTTTCTTTATATAATTGATTAGTTACAGGTATTGCTTTAAAAGCAAAATCTTTAATAAATGTATCAGCCTCTGGAACAAATCCAAATAATATATTATCTAATGCCATTAATACCAAACCTGTCAAACCTAAAGGTAAAAATAAAAATATCAAAGACAGTACAGACTGAATGAATGAAACACCGCTTATCATACCTGCAAATACTGTCATGAAAAGCACAGTATAATTTATAAGAAGTGTAATAAAAAACCATTTATATACATCACTCATAACTATCTTTTCACCAGTATATAATCCTTTATAAACTAAAAACATAATTATAAAGTTTATAAAAACCGGAATAGAAATTATTATTAAATTAGATAATATATGACTGTTAAATAATATATTTCTTGTAAAAGGAAATGAATGTATCATTCCCGCTGAACTTTTCACCTGAATATATCTAAAAATAAGTGTCGCCAATAATATTGGAAATATCACAGAAAATGTAATCTGAAATCCGTGGCTGTATATATTAAAATATCTTTCAATATTAAAATTTATCATATCTGACTCATTAGAACTAATCAAAAACATTATTGGACCGGTAAATATTAAGGCTAAAAAATATAATGCTCCTATTCCCCAAAATCTTTTTAAATCCTCTCTTATAATTCTCTTATTAAAATATGATATTGCTGATTTCATATCCTGCACCTCCTAACTCATATATAAATATTTCTTCTAGAGAAAGCGGTAGTATATCTAATATAACAGGTTTATATCTATTAAAGCTTGATATTATTCTTTCTTTTTCTCCTTTTACAATTAATAAATATACACTTCCACGCTTTTCTTTATGAAGTATTTCAAGTTCTTTATCTAAATTTATAGGAAAATCTTCTCTATATGCTACTTGTATTTTGTGAACATCTGATTTTAAATCATCTAAATTGCTTTCTATAAGCATCTCACCTTTATGCATTATACCTACATAATCACATATATTTTCTAATTCTTTTAAATTATGTGATGAAACAAGTACAGTTGTTTCTCTTTCTGCTACATCTTCTACTACTAAATTCCAAACCTTTCTTCTCATCAAAGGGTCAAGACCGTCTATGGGCTCATCAAGTATTAATACTTCAGGCATACAAGACAAAGCAAGCCAAAAAGATACTTGTTTCTGCATACCTTTTGAAAGTTTATTTATCTTTCTGTTTTCATCTATTTTAAATACTTCATTTAATTTTTTATACCTCTCATCATTCCACTTTGGATATATACTTCTATAATAAGCTGCCATATCTTTAATCTTATACTGCGGAAAGAAATATAAATCATCAGGTATATAACCTATTTTTGATTTTATATTCACATTTTCATATACAGGTTCTCCTAATATTTCTATACTTCCTCTATCCTGTTTATATATGCCTGTTAAATGTTTTATTAGTGTCGTTTTACCAGCTCCATTTGGTCCAACAAGTCCATATATAGAGCCTCTTTTAACTCTTAAATTAACTTTATCTAAAGCCTTAAACTTGTTAAAATACTTATCTAAATTTTCTACTTTAATCATTATCTTCTCCTCCTTTCACTCTATCATAAGTTTCTTCTAACAGTTTCATTAATTCTTCCTTTTCTAAACCTAAATATATCAATTCCGATAAATTCCTAATTATTTCATTTTTTAATCTCTCCACCTTCTTCTCATCCACCTTTTCTATTTCCTTTGATACAAAACTCCCTCTTCCTCTTACGGAGTATATATATCCCTGTCTTTCAAGCTCTCTATATGCTTTTTGAATCGTATTTGGATTTATAGTAAGCTCTTTTGCTAACTCCCTTACTGATGGAATTTTTTCGTCTGCCTTTAGTACATCATTTATTATTAACTGCTTAAATTTCTCCACAAGCTGTTCATATATAGGTTTTCTACTTTTTAAATCTATTTGTATCATTTTGCACCTCCTCGCCTATGTAATAAGTGTACTATTAGTGTTAATACACTTATTATTTTATTCTTTAACTGCACTTTTGTCAATATAAAAATAAAAAATTTCCATATTTACCTTTAAATCAAAAATTAAAAAATGCTCTAAATAAAAAAAAGGTAAGTATTTTAATCAATACCTACCCTTAAAACTCTCATTGCATTAAGAATTGCCAATAAAGCAACTCCTACATCAGCAAATACCGCTTCCCACATAGTTGCATATCCTATTGCCCCTAAAAGTAATACAATACCTTTAATTCCTAATGAAAATATTATATTCTGCCATACTATTTTCTTAGTTCTTCTAGCTATTTTAATAGCATTAATAAGTTTTGAAGGTTCATCTGTCATAATAACTACATCTGATGCTTCAATAGCAGCATCAGACCCCAAAGCACCCATAGCTACACCAATATCTGCTCTAGCAAGAACAGGTGCATCATTTATACCATCACCAACAAATACTAATTTTCCTTTGGTTTTCTTTTCCCTTTCTAAACTTTCTATCTTCTCAACTTTATCTTGAGGTAAAAGTTCTGAGTAAACTTTATCTATACCTAATTTTTCCGCTATTTTATTCGCTACATTTTTATTATCTCCTGTAAACATTACAATATTATTTATACCTAAACTTTTAAGTCCTTTAATAGCTCTCTCTGAATCTTTTTTTATTTCATCAGATATAACTATATATCCTGCATATTGTTTATCTACTGCTATATATACTACAGTTCCAAAAGCATTTATTTTTTCATATCTAATTTTCTCTCTTTCCATGAGCTTATCATTACCTACTAAAATTTCTTTACCTCTTATTGTAGCCTTTATACCACATCCAGATATTTCATTATAATTTTTAATATATTCTTTTATTATTTCTTTATCATATTTTTTTAAAATAGATTTAGCTATAGGATGATTAGAATAACTCTCAGCATAAGCAGCATACTCCAATAGTTCACTTTTATTTATACTACCTTTCTCTCTTATTTCTACAACTTTGAATACTCCTTTAGTCAAAGTACCTGTTTTATCAAATACAACTGTATCTACATCATTAAGCCCTTCTAAATAATTTCCTCCTTTAATCAAAATTCCATTTTTTGAAGCTCCTCCTATTCCTCCAAAAAAACCAAGAGGTATAGATACCACAAGAGCACATGGACAAGATACTACTAAAAATACTAATGCTCTATATATCCAATCTGAAAATTTGGCATTATTTAAAAAAATAGGTGGAATTAATGCTATAGCTAATGCACTAAAAACTACAAATGGCGTATAATATCTTGCAAATTTTGTAATGAAATTTTCAGTTTTAGCTTTTTTACTACTTGCATTTTGTACTAAATTTAAAATTTTTGATACTGTAGACTCTCCAAATTCTTTAGATACTTTTACAGTTAAAACTCCATTTTTATTCACAAAACCACTTAAAACTTCATTTCCTTTTTTCACTTTTCTAGGAATTGACTCTCCAGTTAAAGCTGCTGTATCTACCATAGATTCTCCTTCTACAATAATACCATCTAGAGGAATTTTTTCACCCGGTTTTACAATAATTAAATCCCCTATCTTTACTTTGTCAGGTAAAACTTTTTCTATTTTTTCTCCAGTTTTTAAATTTGCATAATCAGGTCTTATGTCCATAAGCTCTGTAATAGACTTTCTCGACTTATTAACTGCTAAATTTTGCATAAATTCTCCTATTTGATAAAATAACATAACAGCTACACCTTCTGGATATTCTCCAATAGCAAACGCTCCTATAGTAGCTATTACCATCAAAAAATTTTCATCAAAAATTTGACCTCTTTGTATATTTTTAATTGCCTTAAATAATATTTTTCCACCTATCAATAAATAACTTGCTAAAAATAAACTTATTTTAAGCCAAAATGAAAATTTTAATATTACAGCTATAATAAAAATTACTGCTCCTATTATCATAGGAATAAATTCTCTTTTAAAACTATTTTTTGCTATATTTCCCTTCTTGTTATAATGATATATTTTTTCCTTGACTACTACATGAGGTTCATATCTGTTAACTATATTCTTTATAGCTGAAATAGTAGATTTTGTTTTCTTATTATCCTTAACTTCAACAGTTAATGTCTTAGTAACAAAATTCAAATTTGCTGATTTCACATCACCAATTTCATTTACCTTTGCCTCTATTTTAGAAGCACAATTAGCACAATCAAGTCCTTCTAAAATCAATTCAACTTTTGAACTAGCTGACATAAAATGATATCTCCTCTCAAATTATTTATGATTAATATGAATAAGCCCTTGAGCAAATATATTTTTCACATGGTCATCATCAAGTGAATAATAAACTACTTTTCCTTCTTTTCTGTATTTAACAAGACCTGAAGTCTTTAAAATCCTTAATTGATGAGAAATTGCCGACTGAGTCATACCTAATAGAGCAGCTATGTCGCAAACGCACATCTCTTCTTCAAATAGAGCATAAAGAATCTTTATTCTCGTACTATCTCCAAAGACTTTAAAAAGTTCTGCTAGATCATATAAAAGTTCATCTTTAGGCATTTTTTCTTTGACTTTTGTAACTATATCTTCATGAATTACAATGCAATTACACATTTCTATATTAGACTTTTTACTCAATATATTCACTCCTTTCAATATATGAATAATTGTTCATATGTTTTATTATATGTCTTTTTTTCTTAAATATCAACATATTTTTAAAAAATTCAAATTTCCAAAATAAAAAAAATGTCTACCTTCTACTTAATTAGAGGTAAACATTTTTTCTATTTCTTCTGATGGTACAGGCTTACTAAAATAATAGCCTTGCCCTATATCACAAGATTTTTGCTTTAATAATTCTAATTGTCTATATGTTTCTATTCCTTCAGCTATCACTCTTAATTTTAAATCATGTGCTAGTTTTATAATAGATTGTACAATATACCGTTCATTCCTGTTTTCATCTTCAATGTATCTTATAAATTCTCTATCTATTTTTAATGAATCTATTGATAACCTATTTAAATACGTCAAAGACGAATAACCTGTTCCAAAATCATCTAATGCTATAGAAAACCCTAATTTTTTTAGCCTATTTATAGCTTCTATTGCTTGCTGCAAATCCGATATTAATGCAGTTTCTGTTATTTCTATTTCTAATTTACAGCTCTCAATACTACATTTATTTAAAATTTTTTCGAATTTTGAAATAAATCCTTCCTTAGTAAGTGTAGTACTGGATATGTTTATAGAAACTTTTATTTGCTCAAATCCCTTTACCTCCCACTCTCTTTTTTGTCTACACACTGTTTCAATAATCCATTCTTCAATTTCATCTATATATCCCAATTCTTCTGCTAGTGGAATAAAATCTAACGGCGGAATAAATCCTTTTTGAGGATGATACCACCTTATTAAAGCTTCTACTCCTACTATTTTATCTGTCTTTAAATCAATTAATGGCTGATAATACAAAACAAATTCTTTATTTTCAATAGCTTTTCTTAAATCATCACTCATCTCAATATATTTCAAAGTCTTATCATACATATCCTTACTGTAAAATTTGTAACTATTCTTCCCGCTCTCTTTTGCCTTATACATAGCAGTTTCTGCATTTTTTAAAAGAGTTTCATAATCTTTACCATCATAAGGATATAAGGCTATTCCCTTGCTTACTGTTATAAAATATTCATGTTCATTATAATTCCATGAAATTCCTAATTTTTCACTTAATTCATTTACTTTTTTTATTATATTATTTTCATCTGATACATCTTTTAATAATATAGCAAAGCCATCTCCACTCATTCTTCCATAAAAGTCCGGAAAATGAACATTAGTCTTTATTATATATGCAAGTTTTTTAAGTAGAATATCTCCTGCTTTATGTCCTAAAATATCATTCACATATTTAAAATTATCAATATCAAAATATATAAGAGCCATTTTAGAATTTTTATCAGTATTTTGATTTATAGCTTCATTAACCATCTTCTCAAACATATTTGCATTTGGCAATCCTGTCAAAGTATCATAATAAGCCAAATGCTTCAATTTTTTTACTAATAGCTTCATCTGAGTAATATCTATTCCAATTGCAACTAATCCTATTATATTTCCCATCGAATCTTTTAAAACACTATTATTCCACAATATATCAATTATTCTTCCATCTTTAGTTAATATCTTATTTTCCTGATTTTGAACTACCTCTCCATTTACAATCCTTTTAAGAAGCTCTCTTGTATAATCTTTCTTGTCTTCTGGAATAAATATATCCAACCATTTCTTACCTATGACTTCGTTTTCTAAATAACCTGTCAACCTTTCTGCAAATGGATTAAATCTCTTAATTGTACCATCTTTATTTAAAACGACAACAACAGCATAAGTATTTTTTATTATACTATCAGATAATTCTTTTTCCTGTCTTAATTTTTCCAAAACTAATTGAAGTTCTTCATATCTACTGTTTAATTCTTCATCCATAGTAGTTAACTCTTCATATGTAGCAGACAAATCTTCATAACCTTTGTGAATTGTATCCAAAGATTTTTTAAATAAATCTATCTTATTGTAAATTATTAAATAAAACAATATACTTGTTATTACTATGTAAAACCATCCTTTATAAATTTGAATTTTATTGTAAATATCAATATCTTTAACAAATAAACTTAATATTCCATCAGATAATATAATCCAACTAAATCCAAAAACTATATAAACAATTATTATTTTTAAAGTTTCAATCTTAGGTTTTAATTGCTCTTTCTGTTTCAAATATTCAAAATATTGTTTTTGTATTCTTTTTATCTTTTTTTCAAAAAAATTTATATTTTTTTTCATAACTTATTCCTCGCATTTGGATAAGTATAATTTTACACTATATAGGTATATATACCCAATATTAAATCTTTTAATCTTATTTTGTAAAAATATTACATATTTTTTTGTTCATTAAATAGTATTATTAATTTAAATATTATATGACTTTATAAAAATAAAATGAAGTGGCAAAATCAAATTTATTTTACCACTTCATTTTATATAAAATCTATTTATTTTCCATCATGTTTCTAAAACCTCTAAAGTTTTTATTTCCTCTTTTAAATCCTTGCCCTCTACCAAATCCTATACCAAGTCTTTCATTTTTTTCTCTATTTTCACCTGGTGTAGTACAATTTTTCATTCTTTCTGTAATTAATTTCTTATAGTTTTCTCCAGCTTCTTTTGTTAATCTACCATCTTCAACCATTTGATCAATTAATTTGATTTTTTGTTCAAGCAACTGTTCAACTGAAATATTTGATTTGTAAAGCATCATACCATTTCCTCTTCCAAAGGTAGTATTTGTATTTACTGTACTGTTTTCTGCTGCAAATACAGCTCCAATACTACCTAGTGTCAAAGCAGCTCCTAAAGTTAATGTTAAAAGTTTTTTCTTCATTTAACTCATCTCCTTTTTATTTTTTATTTGTTTTACTAATCTTATTATATAGATGAGTTATGAAGAAAATATGAAGACATAAAATTTTTTCTAATAAATATAAATAATTAATATAAAAAATTATTTAGTATATTAAATTTTTATTATTTTAAAAATTTAAGCATATTTACTTGAATAAAATACCTTTTATGTTATACTAAACATGATAATTTTTTGTCAAAACAAAAAGTAAAGGGGGGAAAGTATGCCTAATTGTCCATCTTTATCTTCTTGTCCGTTTTTTAACGACAAAATGTGCTCTAGACCAGCTTTAGCAGAAATGTATAAAAAACGTTACTGTAAAGGTAATTATGAAATCTGTGCACGATTTAAAGTTTCCAAGGCACTTGGAAAAGAACATGTTCCTAATGATTTATTTCCCAATCAATCTGATAAGGCAGAAAATCTAATTAATCGCAAGTAATCTATTAACTGAGTTGTACAAAAATTTTGTACAACTCGAACAAATCAATTCTCATTTCAACATATTCTGTCTATTGATATAGACCTTATATCAGGTTTCATACTTTCCATGGTAAAATAATAAAATTATTTCTCTACATATGACCCAATTAATGTTTCAGATGGTTCATCATCTTGTATTGAATATACTATAAAATCCGGTTTTTCTAATACAACTTCTATAAAAGACTCTATTATTTTTTCAGATTTAATTATTCCTAAACTATTTCCTACTTCTTTTTGTATTTGAATATAATTAGGTATATATTTTAACATATCTTTTTCTAAAGAAGGTATTATTTCCTTTATTTTATTTATATCTCTATCACCCAAATAACACAGTATATCTTTCCAAAATGGATAATAAATAATTAGAGAAATCAATTCACTAAAAGAATTAGCTATCTTTCCCGATTGCCCTTCAGAACTTACATATACAATTGGTGATTTTTCTACATCTATATCACTTATCATAGCATAAACTCCACCTGAAGCATCAGTTGCTAAAATCGTCAATTTTTCTTTAGCATAAAATAAATATTCTTCAGTATTGCTTGACGGCTCACACAATATAAAATCACAATATTCTTCAAGTACTTCCTTAATATCCTCTTTTTTATTAATTTCTAAATATAACTTAGGCAATATCATATTATTTGCTCCTTTTTAGATATTATTTAATATTTCTAATATAACATTTTTATTTGCTATTATCGTAATATTTTCTATATGCTTTTCTATTTTTAAAATCTAAAATTTCCCTAAAAGCTTTTCCATTTTCATACTTCCACGCTGTAACAAATTTGGGCTCAACTTCTATAACTACTTCATTTTCCATATGAGAATATGTATTAAAAGAACCATTATGCACTTTTTTAAATACTTCTATAAAATTTTTACTTTCTCTTTCAAAAGGATGCCCTTTTATTTTTGCATATCCCTCTACTTGAAAATTATCAATACATAAAGCTACATTTGGATTACTTTTTATCTGTTTATACTTTAAAAAAGTTTTATCTGTTTGAAAATATATTTTTGAATTTATTACTATACAGCTCACACTTCTTGCAGTAACTCTATTATCTTTGCTTGTAGCAAGTACCATATATTTTTTTATTTTAATTAACTTTTCAAATTCTATTTTTAGTTCATCAAATTCTATTTCTTCACCTTCTATATATTTTTCTATCTCATCTTCATATATAACTATTTCCGATTTGAAAAATCTTTCTTGAAACTCTATTAACGCTCTAATTTGGTCTTTATTATACATATTCAACTCTCTACTGACTACCAATTTATCTTCATCATCATTTTTTCGATGCACTACTGCAGTAACATATCCTTCATAGGTTTTTAGTGGTTCAAATTCGCCTAAAATATAAGCATCTATTTCCTCTCCATCTCCTGAAACTGTATTAGGAATATATCCATAATTTATTGGATATACAAATCCATGCTTTGGATGTTTTGAGCCTAATGGTCTATCCACTACTATCATAACTTTTTTTCCTAGATATTTTTTCACTATTTATCTCCTTCTTTCATATTTTATAATTCGCTTAATTTTACATATTTTCCTGTTTTTATTTTTTAAATTTTTTTAATACTGATGTATATTTGATAGTACTTTTAGGACATGAATCCGCACATTTAAAACAACTTAAACATAAACTATTCAATATCTCGGGATATTGCTTTCTATTTTCCATTTTTACAGCTTCAGCAGGACATACAGATTTACAAATTCCACATTTTATACAATTTTCATTTTCAACTGCTAACCCTCTTTTAGAAAATAAACCTGCAAAACTAAGTAAAGTTCCATATGGACAAAAATATCTATGCCACATTGAAGGAACAAAAAATAATGTAACCGCTACTCCAAGTATAGTAAATATTATTAAAACAGGTATCTTTCTTCCAGTAATAAAAATCTTAGCCATAAATCCTAAAAAAATAATTAAAACTATATATCGAAAAATTGGTTTTTTAATCCAATTAGGAACTTCTCTACGTTTAATTTTAAATTTTTTATATATCCAATCTACTATATCCATTAAACTCTTTATTGGACATATCCAGCCACAATAAAAGCGACCAAATAAAGGTGTTAAAATTATGCTAATCAAAAATATCATAAACCATAACTGAGGTCTACCTAATTTTACTAGCATAATAAATATTCCTAAAAAAATCAATTGAAAAAATTTTATTCTTTTCATAAAAATCCTCCTCGCTTTAAATTCTAAATATCAAATTAATATAAATCTACCTTAAAATTCTTTGTTATGTATTCATTATAATCCAAGAAACTAAATTTTTCCATATTTTTGTACCTGTACACTCAAAAAAACTCCTCCTAACTCCCAACCACCCTCAACCCCAGTCTACTTCTCCCTTAAACCTTATTCTCCTTAAAACTCGATTATAAAAAAGTCGTCATACATCTATTTTTTCTTCTCTTTTTCTTTTCTGTTTATGGCTTCTGAACATAAAAAAAATCATGATTCGAATGCTCTAAAAAAGCACTGAATCATGATTTTTTATGACAAGTTTTTTATTGGTGTACACAAATACCTGTTACTTTTAAAAAAAGTTTGATCGAATTGTAGCTGTAAAATTTGATTTTTTCGTAAAAGTAAAATCTGAGTTTTTTAAAAAAAGATTGAACAAATTTCAGCTTTTTGCTATTTTTTTTAAGTATCTTTTTTAAAAAAAGTTTGAATTAAATTTATAGCAAAATACTATTGTCCATTATACATTTTAAAGTCATATATTATATATAGTAATCTTGCTAAATGTACCTAATCTAATATGAATAAAAATACTATAATAAAATATCATGTTAAGATTTGTTGAATATTTTTTTAAATGTTTAAAAACTTTTATATCTTAATTTTCCTTTTCTACATTTCCAATCCCTTTCATTTATTTCCACTTCATGTTCACAATAGTCTAATAACTTTTTTAGTGATTTTTGCAACTCTATTACTTCATAGTTATCACTAACATTAGAAATCAACTCATTTGAAGCTAATACTATTACTTTAAATCTTGCTCTAGATATCATTACATTCAGTCTATTTGGATTATATATAAATTCTTCTTCTTGTGCAATAATATCTATATTACCTAATACAAAGCTACAAATTATAATTTCCCTTTGTTGTCCTTGATATTTTTCAACAGTATCCACTGAAGCAATAATTTTTTCTTTTAATTTTTCTGCATCTTCAGCTTTAACAAGAGGTGTAAAAATTTCTATTAGTCTTTTTTGTATTCTTGTTCTTTGTGCCCTATGTGGAACTACAATTCCTACTCCTTTATCAAAAAATTCAAATAAATCATACTCACTACCCTTACCGAAACCAATAATTTTTTTATCATAAATATTTTTTGTTATTTTTATTACTTCTTCTGCTTCAAATTTATTATATTGATTTGAATTTCCATCATCATATGTTAACAACACTATAGGATAATCAGGATTTAATATTAAATCATAGAAATAGTTATAGTTTAATTGTTTCATGTATTGTATTTTTTTATCTTCTATAGAACTATCTGATTTATAACCAGATGGATAAGAAAATGCTAATTTGCCAAAATCTACAATCACTCTATTTGATCTTCGATTATATAATAAATCTCTCCTTAATATATTTCTATAACTTGAATAAAATTCATTATTATAATAATTAAATATAGATGAATAATAGTTTTTATCTCCTTCATCAATTGATACTTTTGATATAGGGGATAGTTGAAGGTGGTCTCCAGCTAATAATATTTGAGTATTGTTATCTATCTTGAGCAATGCTGGAGTAAAATGCCCTACATCCATTTGTGATGCTTCATCTATAATAATTAAATCAAACTTAAATCTAGTATTAGTAGCTCCTTTAACAAATACTTTTTCAATTTGTTCAGGTGTGGCAGTAAATATTTGAAAATTATTTTTTAGTTTCAATATTCTATCTTTTTCATTGTCATAGTCAGACCTACTTGTATCAGCAATAAATTCTTCATATTGTAGTAAAGAAAACTTTGCTAGATTAGCATCAGGTCTATTAGCTGATTTAACCCTCACAACAGATACATCACTAAAATCCAACTTATTTACAATTCCTTTTAATATATTATCTGTTGCATCATAATTCCCCATTATCAGTATTCTAGTTTTTTGTCCTTTTTTAATATTATAATAAAACATGAGTAAATGAAGTATAGTATGAGTTTTACCTGTACCTGGAGGCCCCCATAATAAAGTAAGTCTATGATTAATTATATTAACTATAGCTTCAATTTGAGGAACATTTAAAGGTATATATCCACTATAGTATTTTTTCATTTCTTTTTCTATATCTAATTTAGTATAAGAATTTATAAGTTTAGGATCAAATTCCTCTAATAACTCAACAGCAATTTTCTTGTTTTGAATTCTATTTAAACATGATTTTAATCTATTTGACCAAATATCAACATGTTTTGTCTCTAGTACAATATCTCTACTGAAGTCAAATCCATATTTGTTTTCTAATAGATCAAATATCATCAAAGTATCAGTATCTAACTTTAAAATTATATATTTATCAAATCTATCAAATGCTTCTATTGATATACTAATTGCATCTTTGTAAGATTTTGTTGTTCTACCTTTTTCTTTATAAGTAAAAGGATCAAATCCTATTAATTCTTTTTCAGGGTCATAGTAAATTGTATTAGGGTATTGTTTAGTTGCAAATTTTTTATAAATATATTCACTTTTGTTAAAAGGATATATAATTATTCCAAAAGCTTTTTCATCATAATTAGCATCTACTGAATTATCATCTATCTCATATACTTTGTAAAGACATTTTGTAAAGGGTTTTCCATTAAAATGTTTATTCAATATTTCATCCTTAGTTTGATTAGTAGTTGATAGTCTAATATTATCTTTAATTTCTTTTTTCAAAAACATAGCTTTGCCTAATACAGATTTTCTATAAACCATTTCATTATGAATAGCTTCTTTTTCTATCAATGAATAAGCAGCATTTAATTTTGAGAATAAATATAAATCTAATCCAAATTTTAATTTAGGGAACATACTTATATTAGGTAATAAAGGTATATTAGGAGACTCTCCTTTTTTATATTTACTATCAATATTAGTAAAAATATTATACATCATGAACAATCTGTCTTTTATTATGTTTTCAATAGAATTTATAAATTTTCTTTTTTCTACATTATTTTTCCAATTATTCCAAATGTTTGAAAACACAAATCCATTAAAATCATCAGAATCTGGTTTATGATATAAAGGTTTCTTTTGTTTACTAGAACTAATTATATTATGAACTTGATGCAAAGTATTATTTATTTTTGTATTTATAGATAAAATATCTTCTATGCCTTTCTTAAGATCAAAAAATGGACTTTTCTCTACAACTCTATAATCTTCTAATTCACCATCATACGTAAAAAAACTGTCAAATCTATATAATAATTTTGTGATTTCTCTTTTTTTATCTTTAATTTGAGAAAGAGTTAAATCTCTATATATATCTTCAATACCATTGCCTTTTGATTTTATAAATTTAAAAACTTCAATAAATAGATTTTTAAAATGTTCTATACATTTGTCACCCCAATAATTTATTGAGTAAGTAGCAGGCTTATTATAATTATTTAAATAGTTTTCATACTTAATCATAATATTATTTATTTCAATTAAAAAATCTAAAAACTCTCTTTTTTCTCTTCTTTTTGTAAAAGAATTATCATCAAGAATTGCAATATAAGGAGATTTAAAATTATTCTCTTTTACTACATTACCATTTGAATCCTTACCTGTAAAAGAATAAATAAATGAAAAAGATAAGCTTCTTTGTTGAGAATCGTGTCTTTCTTCAATAAAAAATGTTAAATTAGAAAATTTAGGTATGTTCATCGTTTTACTATTTGGTATATATTCATATTTTTTATTCTGATTAATTAATTTAATGCTATTTAATATTGTTTCTTTTTCTGCTTTAAGCGAAATATTCTCATCAAATAAAATTGAATTGTTATTCATTGCCTCACTTTGAAGTTTTGCTATATCATCAATACCTCTGCTTAACAATACTGATTTTGCTCCATTTTTTAAGCAAGTCAATTGGTTAATATCATTAGTATTTAAAACTTTATACCTGCAATAATTATTTAATGGATCGTTATAATATTGTTCAATAGTAATATTAGTTCCATTTTCTTCATTTAACTGAGCAACCTTTTCCTTCACTTTATCAGAAAATTGTCCTCCATAATAATCACATGTTTGACATTTTGACGTCAGTTTAATTTTATTATATTCCTTCGTATTTCCTTGTTCTATTAAATCTATCACATTTATAATACCTTTATTAAAAATATTTTTTATACTATCTTGGATCGAAACATATTCTGCGACATATTCTTCAAGTTCATAGTTTGGATCTTGTATTCTAGTTTCTCTTTCAATATCATCTTCATCGTTTTTTTGAGGATAAATACTTGCATTAGCAACAACCTCATAGATCTTATCTAGTTTATTACTAATAAGAAAACTATTTAAAGCTAACATGTAAATTCCAAGTTCAATAAAATATCCACTGTTAAACTCTGATTTTTTTATATCACAAATTTTTAATTTGATTTTAGTATTATCTGATTTTTTAATATTATAATTTAAATCTAATATATCACAGCCTAAATATTTAGGATCTTTAGATTTTATTATCTCAATTAAATCCGGTTTAAAACTATCAAATTTTATTCTTTTGTCATATACTCTTATTTTGTTTAAAATATTATTATCTTTAATAAATTGATAGTAAAAGTTATCATTAACATCAAACTTAAATTGATATATATATCTATATTTGTTAGGATTCATTATATCTTTAAATTGTAAATTTTGTGATGTACTGTTTATAATAACACACAAGTCTTTATTTTTGAATTTTCCATTTTTTATAATACTTTTTAATTCGTTTCTATTATTTCTATCAAATAGTAATTCACAAGAATTTGGCCTTGTATCTAAAAATTTCTCATATATATCATCTTTGTTTTTATTATTTAAATTTGTTCCAATATTATATCTATATGAAAGTTCATAAATCATTAAAGCTTCAGAAATATTTCCTTCTTCCTGATATTTTTGTAAAGGTGGTTTATCAGGAAGTGTATGTTTACTTATTAGTTTCTTATTATTTATCAGATAATCTCGAATTGGACTATTTTTATCTATATTATTCTTATTACATTCTTCCTGCCATCGTTGGTCTAACCTATTTATAACATATTTCATACAACCGTTATCATTTGATAATTCTTTTAAAATACTTTTATCAAATATATATTCCATTCCTTCAACCCCTTCAACTAAAAAAATTAATATATTAATTACTTATATACAAATATTTTATAGTTATTTACAAAAAAATACAACCTTTTGCAGGTTGTTATTTTTTGAAACAATTTTGAACATTATTGAATAAAATATTCAATTCTAGTGAATTATTTGGATCAGTATATTTCATTACAGCTATAGACCTATAAAAACTCAATATATCACAGGGTTTCATTTTTAATTTATTATCTAATATATAATCTCTATATTTATTAATGATTTTTTCTAAAGGCTCATTTAATAACATATTATAATTCCAGTCTTTTTTTCTAGCTACAATAATAGAATCCCATTTAATAGCTTCATCACTAGAATGATATCCGCTACTTCCTTCAGATCTTATTGGAAAAACATTTGTTATAACAAATCCGGAATCTTTTATAGCATTTCCTAAAGCACTCCATGCTTCTTCTTTATTATGATGATATGAGAAAACCATTAACCCATCATCTTTTAGTATTCTAAAGCATTCTTTAAAAACACTTGTCAGTCCTTTTTCAAATTTACTGTGATAATCATCAATTAATTTATTCGCAAACAAAGCATCATTTATAGATTTGTTAGGGTTTATCTGTATTTCATTCTTTATCCATTGGTAGTAAAAATTAGCTAATTCTGAATAATTTAAATTGTCATAATATGGAGGGTCAGTTAATATTAAATCTACTGACTTATCTTTTACTTGATCTAAATTTCTAGAGCTACGATTTAATATTAATGTATCGTACTCACTATTATTGTAAAATTTTTTAGGTTTATATGTTACTTTCGATTTTATACTTTCTCCTGTATATTCTTTTACTAGTTTGCCAGAAATATATTTAGACTCATAAGGTTTTCGACAGAATTTTTTAGCTTCAATAACTTTATTAATTGTTTTTATAAATGTCCCTCTCCCGATTTTTGTTCCCCATACATTATTTTCAACTGGTCTAACTGGTACTGTATATGCATGAATTCCAAACAAGGGAGTTAGTTTTCTATATCCATAAGCATAGTTGCATAATAAATTATTACTAGCTAATGAATCAGAAAAAGCTATTAAAAACCATTCTTTAATATCTTCATCCTCAATATTTAATATCTCTCTATATAGGATTGCAAGACTCAATAGTTGTCTTTTATTAAATAGTTCTTTATATTTCGTATAACCATGAGTAATAGGTCTTTTATCAGTACTATTACTCTTAATTATATCAGCTTGTGGAATTATTAGATTATCCTTTATTTTTTTATATTCAGATTCGGCTTCCTTATATAGATTAACATCATTTTCACTTATTTCTTTAAAAATTCTTTGTTCCCCTTTTAAATATTCTAAAGCAAACATTCTTAAACTCTTTTGCCCACTTACTTGTTCTATTAGTCTAAATTTTTCATTGCATGATGGACAAATACAAAACCCTCTATTATAAGTACCTTTATCTACTTCTGTTACTTCATGGCAATTATTGCATTTTAAATATCTGTTTGAATATTCTATTTTATGAATTTTCCCACACTTTTTACAAAATACATATTTCTCTTTTTTCTTTTTATTATAGTAGAGTTTATAATGTGGATGACTCTGAAAAATATAATTACATTTAGGACAACTTATCTCATATACCCAAAATACATTTATAATTGGATATTTTTTCCCATCAACCTCAACAGTATAATAATATTCAATTTTTTTCCCTACTTTATTATATAGATCATTTAAATATTTTTTTATTTTTGTTATATTACATTCTTGCAATTCTTTTTTCGTTATAAAGCAAGCTAATGTATCTATATCTACTCCAATAGTTTTAGCACCTATTTTTTTTGATTCTATTAAGCAAGTTCCACCTCCCATAAATGGGTCCATTACAGTTATATTTACTTCATTTTTTGAATAAAACTTATTCCAAAATTCATCTTCACTAGCATCATAAGGAAGTAATGTTCCAATTAATAGAGCTCTTACCACCGATCCTAATCTTCTAGCCCACCATTTGTGAATTGTATATACAGGTTTCTTACTATTCCCTTCCTTAATTGCTAATTCACTTATTTGTTTTATTGGTAAAATATTTTCTATTAATGTTTTTTTCGTGAAATCAATTTTGTTACACATTTTCAAATTCCTTCTTTCGAAACGTTGGAATTAATGTAAAAATTTATAATCATACCTTCTAAAAAATATTATTATATATTATAATATTTAAGTTTCCCCATTTTTTTGAGGAGACATAAAAAAGACATTGTTGATAAAAAAACAGAAATTATATATTTGCCCACAGATTTAATAAATTTAATAAAAAAAGAGTTAATCCCCCTTATTCTTTGATATAATTAGGTTGCAAGCAAATACTAAAGAAAAGAGGTTTAACTTATGTCTTATTATAGCAAACTTATATACCAAATTAAAAGGAAAATTAATAATTTTAGTTATGCAAAAATAGAAGTTTAATTGGTAACATTACCAAAAAATAAAAATGGCATAAGTTCTTACTTTGTGTTAAATAAAAATTATTAAACAAACCAAATAAATAACACGGAGGTAAGAACCATGCCATAATATACAACTATAAATATTTTAAACCTAAATAAAGAAATTTACAACTATATTGAAGATGTAAATTATGGAATGTCTAAACCCCAGTTAAATCATTTATCTAGTTTAATACAAGGATTAATAGCTGTACATGGCAATAAATCAATTTCTTCAATTGCCAAAAGTATTCTATCTGCATCAGATAGAAGCTCTATATATAAGTTTTTAAGCAAATCACGCTGGGATGATAAATTGCTTAATTAGAAATCGTATTGCTTATTTAAATTTGTTTTTAGAAACACACATAAAGTCAAAATCTGTAGGTTTTTTAGTTATTGATGATACTGTAAATCCAAAGCCTACGGCTAAAAAAATAGAAGGATTAGACTTTCATTTTTCTCATGCCGAAGGCAAAAGTGTATGGTCTCATTGTATTGTTACCTCTAATTTCGTAGCAGGAGATATTTCTATTCTTATTGACTATAAACCCTATTATAAAAAAGAGTATTGTAAAGATATTAACAAACAGTTTAAAAATAAAATGCAATTAGCAAAAGAACTTGTAAATAGCTTTGAAAAACCATTTAATTGTGAAAAAATATATGTTCTCACGGATTCTTGGTATACTAGTAATCCCATAATAGAAGAGTGTTTAAGCAAAGGCTATCATTTAATAGGAGCTATAAAGTCAAACAGAAAAATAGCACCAAAAGGAATTAAACTTCAACTTTCACAATTTGAAAAATATATTAATCCTGATGCCTTAGATGTCGTTACCATCAAAGGTAAAAATTATAAAGTTTATACCTATGAAGGTTCTGTTGCAAAGATTGAAAATGCAATTGTTCTTATTTGCTATGAAGTTGAAAACGGCAACTTAAAAGCTCCTATTTACCTGATATCTACTGATATTGAACTTGATGCAAAGACAATAATTGAGTATTACTTAAATAGATGGTCAATTGAAACTAATTATAAATATCTAAAGAGTAATTTAGGTTTTAATAAATATAGGGTGCGCAGTATTTTATCTATTGAAAGATATTTTTTAATAGTATTTTTGGCAATAAACTTTCTTGAAATATTTAGATTATATCAAAAAGATTTAATGCTAAAAACGATAGGTGAAACAATACGCTATCAAAATAGCCTAACGGCTAAGGAAATAATTATGTTTATATATTACAAAGCACAGCAAAACGTATCTATAAGTGAAATTTATAGGACTTTAAAAGTTGCATAACAGATTTTAATAACAATATTTTATCTATAAGGAATTTTTAACTTTTAATATTGGATAAATATAGATATTTACCTGTATTTATCTATAATTGGTAATTTGATTTTTGAAATTGCCTATCTAAAATTCATAATTTTAACTTTACTCAAATACATATGTAACACTCCCTAAAAAATCAGTATTGTTATAATCACTAATTTATATATAAATAGACTTTAGTTCCATAAGTTCCTATTTTATAAATTCAACAAAATATTTTAAAATCCTTCATTTTTTATAATTTATTCTAATATTTACCTGAAAATGAAATTTAAGATATTATCTTAAGTCTTACAACATTAAAATTACTTAAATAACAAATCCCGACATGAAGATATCTTCATATCGGGATTTGTTATTTAAGAATAGTCTATAATTAAATTTGCATAATTTCTTGCATCTTATTTTTATCATGAATGCTTAGTTTTTAACTTATTTTATCGACAACAAATACCAACTTTAACTTTCTTTCATCTACTCAACTGTAACTGATTTAGCTAAATTTCTTGGTTTGTCTACATCATTTCCTCTTGCAACTGATACATAATATGCAAATAGTTGCAGTGGTATTACGCTTAATATTGGTGTTAATTCATCCATTGTATCTGGAATATAAATTACTTTATCTGCTGTTTTTTCTACTTCCTCATTTCCTTCCTTAGCCACTGCTACTACATACGCTCCTCTTGCTTTTACTTCTTTGATGTTTGAAAGCATTTTATCATACAGATGATTTTGTGTTGCAAGAGCTATTACTAATGTACCATCTTCTATTAATGCTATAGTTCCATGTTTAAGTTCTCCTGCTGCTATGGCAAATGAATTAATATATGATATTTCCTTAAGTTTAAGCGATCCTTCAAATGCAACTTCTACATCTAATCCTCTACCCATAAAAAATACAGATTCATTATTAAATTGTTCATCTGCCAATTGCTGTATTATTTGATAATTATCTAGAATTTTTTGTGCTTTATCTGGCATAGTTTTAAGTTCAGCTACTATTTCATCATATCTTTCTCTACTCAATGTTCCCTTAGTTAATCCCATATGAAGTGCTATCATATACATAGCTGTCAGTTGAGTTGTATATGCTTTAGTAGATGCAACTGCTATTTCTGGACCAGCCCAAGTATAAAATACATCATCAGATTCCCTAGCTACTGAACTTCCAACTACATTTACTACTGATAGTATCCTTGCTCCCTTTCTTTTAGCTTCTCTTAAAGCAGCAAGCGTATCTAAAGTCTCCCCAGACTGACTTATTGCAATAAACAATGTATTTTCATCTATAAACGGGTCTCTATATCTAAATTCTGAAGCTACATCACATATAACAGGTATTTTTGCATACTTCTCTATTGCTACCTTTCCAACAAGTCCTGCATGATATGCTGTTCCACAAGCAACTATATAAATCTTATTTATTTTGTCTAAATCTTCTTTAGTTAATTTAATTCCATCTAATACTATAGTTCCCTCTTTATTTAATCTTCTATTTAAAGTCTTATCTATTCCACCTGGCTGTTCATATATTTCTTTTATCATAAAATGCTCATAACCTTCTTTTTCTGCTGCTTCTACATCCCAATCTACATGAAATACTTCTCTTTTTTGCTCTTGACCAAACTCATTGAATATCTTCACTTCATCCTTAGTTAAAAGTACTACTTCGTCATTTTCAATCAAATACATATCTCTAGTGTATTTTAATAATGCCGGTATATCTGAGGCTATAAAGTTTTCACCATCACCAAGTCCTACTATAAGTGGACTATCTTTTCTAACAGCTACTATTTTATCAGGTTCTTCTTTACATATAACTCCTATTGCATAAGCTCCTTCCATTTTATCTATAGCTTTATATACTGCATCTAAAAGGTCTCCTTCATAAAAATAGTCTATTAAATGAGCTATTACTTCTGTATCAGTTTCTGACTTAAAATGCACACCTTTTTCTACTATAAGCCATTCTTTTAACTTTAAATAATTTTCTATTATTCCATTGTGTATTACAGCTATATCTCCTGCACAATTTGTATGTGGATGAGCATTTATATCTGATGGTTCTCCATGAGTAGCCCATCTCGTATGACCTATCCCTATAGTTCCGTTTAAATTCTTCTCTTTAACGTGTTCTTCAAGCACACTTAATCTACCTTTATATTTTTCAACACAAATTTCTCCATCATTAAATACCGCTATACCAGCTGAATCATAACCTCTATATTCAAGTCTTGATAATCCATCTATTAAAATAGGCGTTGCTTCTCTTTTACCAATATATCCAACTATACCGCACATATAACCTATGTCCCCTTTCAAATGTCAAAATTATAAAAGATACTACTCTCCCAGCTTTATTTGTTCCTACAATCGCTCATAGGTTTTGTAAAGCTTTTATCGGTGGAGAGTAACACCGCAGGGCACCCGCCGATAATTCGATAAACCCTGTCCTCGTCAACTTAAACCAATAAATTCCGCTCCGGTTTAAGTCCTGGCGCTTTTATAAATTACAACTAAACCTTTCTATATCCATTTCTTTATATCTATAAGCATCACTCCTTTCAAAACTTTGAAGTAATCCTCATATATTAAGATTGAAACTTAAGATTACTTAAGTCTTTCTTCTATAATCTCAACTAATTCTGTTGCGTATTTTTCTAATATTTCTTCATCATTTCCTTCAAGCATTACTCTTACAAGAGGTTCTGTTCCTGAAGGTCTTATTAATATTCGTCCTTCTCCATGCATTTTTTCTTCTATCTCTTTGATTTTAGCAGCAATTAATTTATCTTCCATATACTTTTTCTTTTTATCATTACTTACCCTTGCATTTTTTAATACTTGAGGATAAACCTTCATTATTGATGCCAATTCTGATAAAGGTTTGTTTTTCTTTTTAACTACAGAAAGTAATTGAAAAGCTGACAAAAGTCCATCTCCTGTAGTATTATGCTCTAAAAATATTATATGTCCAGATTGTTCTCCACCAAGAACATATCCTGATTTCTTCATTTCTTCTAATACGTATCTGTCTCCTACTTTCGTTTTTACTATACTACAATCATACTCACTTAAAGCTTTTTCAAGTCCTATATTGCTCATTACTGTAGCTACTATTGTATTACCTCTCAATCTCCCTTCTTCTTTTAGTTGCGCTCCACATATTGCCATAATCTTATCGCCATCTACAATATTTCCCTTTTCATCAACTGCTATCAGTCTATCGGCATCTCCATCAAATGAAAGCCCTATATCTGCTCCAGTTTCTAATACAAAATTTTGAATCACTTCCGGATGAGTTGAACCACATCTATGATTTATATTAAGTCCATCCGGATTATGATTTATAACTTCAACTTTTGCACCAAGTTCTGCAAATGCTGCTGGTGCTGCCATATAACACGCTCCATTTGCACAATCTATTGCTACTTTCAAATTTGAAAAATCTACATTTATAGTTTTCTTTATAAAATTTACATAATCTTTGAGTGCATCAGATACTACTTCCTTCTTTCCTAATTCATCTCCTTTAGGCATGTATTCAATATCTTTATTATTTAAAATATATTCTTCTATTTTTTCTTCAACTTCATCAGGTAATTTAAAACCATCTTTATTGAAAAACTTTATACCATTATATTCAACTGGATTGTGAGATGCTGATATAACTACACCTGCATCTGCTTTATATTTTCTTGTCAAATATGCAACCGCAGGAGTTGGTACTATACCTACACAAAATGCATCACATCCTGACGACAATATCCCTGATACAAGTGCTGCCTCAAGCATATCTCCAGATATTCTCGTATCTTTTCCAACTACTATTTTTGCTTTTTTCTTGCCTTCTGTAAGTATGTAAGCTCCTATTCTTCCAAGTTTATATGCCAACTCACATGTTAATTCTATATTAGCTATACCTCTAACACCATCTGTTCCAAATAATCTGCCCATATAAGTCCCTCCATAATTTAGTTCAATCAACAAGAATTATAATCCATTATATTTTATCATAATGATTTTGTTACAGCAATTGGCATTTTTTTTTATCTTTTTTTAAACATTATTTAAACATTTTAATTTTATACAAAAAACATTTAAAATCTTATATAAAAAAATATATGGGCTGCTAAATTTAGCAACCCACTTAAAATTAATCTTTTTTGTTGTATTTGTCATAAACAAAATGCTATGCTTTCATTCCCTTTCTTTCTGAACCTGAAAGCACTTTATATGATTGTTTTATTAAAACTAAAGCTAATACGAATAATAAAACTCCAAATAATACTAATATAAAGTTATTAGTCTTTATATTTGCTATAATTAACTGAACTAAAGCCGTTAGTGTTACTATAAACATAAATATCATTGGTAAAATAATCATCTTATAATTTCTTCCAACATTAGCAAGCCATGCACCAAGTGCAAGTAATGCAAGTGCTGCCAATAATTGATTTGCTGAACCAAATAAAGGCCATACTTTTTGCCAACCAACTACTGCTAATAATCCACCAAGCCCTACTGTAATAGCAGTAGATAAATATCTATTTGTAACAAGTATGCTCTGTTTTTCCTTAGTTTTATCTTCAAAGAATTCTTGGAATATAAATCTTGCAAGTCTTGTAGCAGTATCAAGACTTGTAAGTGCAAATGCTGATATAGCCAAAGCTGTAAATGGTTTACCAACTTCTAAAGGAATTCCTATCCTAGTCATAAATGTACCTACTCCATCTGAAAATACGTTAATTGGCCCACCATTTGATAAAAGTTCTTTTAACTTATCTCCACCAATATATGCCGCTGTAATTAAAGCTATAACTGCTAAAACACACTCTACTAACATACCACCATACCCAATTAATTTCGCATCACTTTCTTTATCTATCTGTTTAGAAGATGTACCTGAACCAACTAATGAGTGAAATCCTGAAATAGCACCACATGCAACAGTAACAAAAAGCATAGGAAACATATATTTTCCACCAACATTAAATCCTGAAAAAGCAGCTAGTTGTATTTCAGGTCTATACATTAATAATCCTAGTACTGCTCCTGCTATCATTGCATATAAAAGATATGAATTCAAATAATCTCTAGGCTGTAATAAAATCCATACAGGAGTAACTGAAGCAACAAATATATATCCTAAAAGTAATATAATCCAAGTATTTTTTGAAAGAACTAAAGGAAATTTCATTCCTGCCCATATACATGCAAATAACAATGCCACACCTATAATACTACCTATTGCAAGAGGTACTCCTCTTCTATATACTGCAAAACCAAAGAATACTGCCAATAAAATAAATAATGTTGATGCAGTTGCAGCTTGTGGAACACTAACGAATGTATTTGCAACAATATTTACGAATGCTGCAACTACTAAAAGTAAAGTAAGCCAAGCAAATATAGCAAATAATCTTTTTCCTGTCTTTCCTATATTCACTTCAATTATTTGACCAATTGATTTACCATCATGTCTAATTGAGGCAAAAAGTGAACCGTAATCTTGAACTCCACCAAAGAAAATACCCCCAATAATAATCCACAACATAACTGGTATCCATCCAAATATTGCAGCTACTATTGGTCCTACTATAGGTCCTGCTCCTGCTATTGAAGCAAAATGGTGTCCTAAAAGTACAGGAGCACTTGCAGGTACATAGTCAACTCCATCATTCATAGTATGAGCTGGAGTTT
Organism: Caminicella sporogenes DSM 14501; assembly: GCF_900142285.1. Taxonomy (NCBI): domain Bacteria; kingdom Bacillati; phylum Bacillota; class Clostridia; order Peptostreptococcales; family Caminicellaceae; genus Caminicella; species Caminicella sporogenes. The sequence goes on from NZ_FRAJ01000008.1 coordinate 121,765, forward strand.
CTCTGCTTGGATCTACTCCCCACTGCTTACTCAACCATGCACCATAGGTTACATAAGCAATAGCAAAAATTATAATTGCACTAGAAATTAAAAATAATGAGTTCATATGAAAACCTCCTTTATATTATTTATTTTTTTAAGGCTGATAAAAAGCACCAACCTTTTTGACTCTTTTACTTGTAATTACTTTTTTTTCATTAAGCAAAACTAAAACAAGTGCTACATCAACCCAACCTTTAAGACCAAACATAAAACCCTTTTGATAACTAAACTTTTTTATTCGCTTTATCAGCTTTTCATCTTTTAAATTATCTACTACAATTACTCCTGTTATAATACTAGACATATGTTCATGATGAGGCTTTACATAATCTAAAATACTACTTTTAAGCACAGTTATAAGATTATTTAAAATATCTTCATCTAACTTCCTATAATATTTTAAAAAGCAGTATTCATCATTTTCAAAAGCATAAATTACAAACTTTTTACTTGCCATATATTTTTCATTTCTCATCTTAAAAGTTCCAAATAAATCAAACTTAACTTTTTTATATTCATAGTCCTCTTTTATGTCAAATGTCCTTGATAATTTATTTTTCATCCAATTTTTGTATTCATTAAAATTCATCTTATCACCATTAGTAATTTTATTTTTTATATTTTAAATATATACAATTATCTGATATTAATCACTTCAAAATGTATTAAGTGTCGTTTTTTATACATGAAATGCATTTTTCATGACATAAATGGTAGTAAAAATAAAAGATTTATAAATATAAAAACAGCTAAGGTTTATATAAACCTTAGCTGTTTCATGCTGTTTATGCTTTTACCATTTCTGCTCCTCTTTTTAAAGCCTCTTCATTTAAAGGAATTAAATGTTCTTTTGAAGGTCCAAATACCTTTCTTAAAGCCTGTATAATACTTTCTGGTTTAACTATTTTAGTAAGCTGTATATAAGCACCGAGCATTACCATATTTGCAACTTTAGTATTTCCTATTTCTACAGCTATTTCATTAGCTGGAATATAAAAAGCTCTTATATCATCTCTTTCAGCCTTCTTTTCTATAAGAGAACTATTTATAAGTAATATACCATCCTTTTCAAGTTCTTTTTCAAACTTTATAAGAGAAGGCAAATTCATAACTATTGCAGCTGTAGCATTATGAGCTATAATTGGAGAACCTATAGGAGTATCTGAAACAGTTACATTACAGTTAGCTGTACCACCACGCATTTCTGGCCCATATGATGGCAACCATGATACATTTTTTCCTTCAATCATGCCTGCATATGAAATAAGCTGTCCCATTGACATAACACCTTGTCCGCCAAATCCTGCACATATTATTCTTTCTTGTACCATATTATTTCACCTCCTCAGAATTACGGAAGTTTCCAAGTGGATAGTAAGGAATCATATTTTCTTCTAACCACTTAAGTGATTCTATAGGAGTTTTACCCCAGTTAGTAGGACATGTTGAAAGAACTTCAACTATTGAAAATCCTTTACCTGCTAATTGATGTTCAAAAGCTTTCTTAATAGCTTTCTTAGCTTTTCTTATATTAGCAGGATTGTGAACTGATACCCTCTCAACAAATGTTGCACCTGGAATAGTAGCAAGCATCTCAGATACTTTTAATGGCATTCCAGCATGTTTAGGATCTCTACCGTAAGGTGCAGTAGTAGCTTTTTGTCCTGCTAAAGTTGTAGGTGCCATTTGTCCGCCAGTCATACCATAAATTGCATTGTTAACAAATATAGTAGTTATATTTTCACTTCTATGAGCAGCATGTACTATTTCTGCAGTACCTATTGATGCAAGGTCTCCATCACCTTGATATGTAAATACTACTTTATCTGGCAATACTCTTTTAATACCAGTTGCAACAGCTGGCGCACGACCATGTGCTGCTTCATGCATATCACAGTTAAAATAATCATAAGCCAAAACTGAACATCCAACAGGTGCTACACCTATTGCCTTGCCTAACACTCCAAGTTCTTCTAAAACTTCTGCAACTAATCTATGAATTATACCATGAGTACATCCGGGACAATAATGAAAAGACTTTTCTGTTAGACCTTCTGTTCTCTTAAATACTACTGTCATTATTTAGCACCCCCTAACATTTCTTTTGCCTTATCAACTATTTCTTGAGGTGTAGGAATCATTCCTCCAACTCTTCCATAAAAACCTACTGGTAATCTACCATTATTAGCAATCTTAACATCATCTATCATCTGTCCACAGCTCATTTCAACTGTTAAGATAGCTTTTGCACTTTCAGGAATTTCCTCAAATGCTTTAAATGGGAATGGCCATAATGTTATAGGTCTAATTAAACCAGCATTTATTCCTTCTTGCTTTAACATCTCTATTGCATTTTTAACTATTCTTGAAGTAGTTCCATAAGCTACAAAAACTAATTCTGGACTTTCCATGTTATACATTTCATATCTTACTTCATTCTTTTCTATTTCTCTATATTTTTCTTGAATTTTTAAATTAAGCTGTTCTAACTCAGCTGGATCAAGTCTTAATGAGTTGATAATATTTGGTTTTCTCTTTCCTTCTGTACCAGTTGTAGCCCAATCCTTTGGTGGTAACTCTCTTTTCTTCAATTCTTTAAATTCGATTGGTTCCATCATTTGACCAATCATACCATCTCCTACTATCATAACAGGATTTCTGTAATAATCTGCAACATCAAATGCTTCCATAACTAAATCAACGGCTTCTTGTAAATTAGCTGGAGCATAAACTATTAATTTATAGTCTCCATTTCCACCGCCTCTAGTTACTTGATAGTAATCTGATTGAGCTGGCTGAATACCTCCAAGTCCAGGACCTCCCCTTACTATGTTAACTATAACACATGGAAGTTCTGCACCTGCTATGTATGATATACCTTCTTGTTTAAGAGCAATACCCGGAGATGATGAAGAAGTCATAACTCTTGCTCCTGAACCAGCTGCTCCATAAACCATATTTATAGCTGCAACTTCACTTTCTGCTTGTAAGAAAACTCCACCTACCTTTGGTAATTCTCTTGACATATATTCAGGCAACTCATTTTGTGGAGTTATTGGATAGCCAAAGAAATATTTACAACCAGCTTTAATAGCTGCTGCACCAATAGCCTCGTTACCTTTCATTAATATCTTAGCCATTTATATATCTCCCTCCTTGCAATTTTTATTATTCCATTATTCTCTCAACAGTAATAACTACATCTGGACAAATAGTTGCACAGTTAGCACAACCTATACATTTATCCATTTCTGTAACTGTTGCTGGATGATAACCTTTAATATTAATTCTCTTTGTATCCATTTTAATAATGTTTACAGGACATACTGTTGTACAAAGTTCACAACCTTTACATAAATCTTCTTTAAAACTTACTTTTCCTTTTGCTTTGGCCATGAATTCAACCCTCCTCATGATATTTGGTTTAATTTTATAATTTGATTCTTCTTAGCTAATTGAATTTCAGGAAATTTACATCCAGTCTTCCCTCATATACATACTTATCGGGAATATTTCACCTTCTAAGTCCTTAGGAAGAAGTCGGGCAACCTTTTCCAAAGTACTTACATACTTAATCGGAAGATTTAATTTCTCTGAAACTCCTTTAGCAAGTTCTTGTCCTTTTAATACATCTTCTACTGAAGTTTCTCTAAGTAGATGAGTATTGTTAATAAGGCCTGTTACTTTTGTTCTTGACTCTTTTTCTATAGCTTTAATATGAGCTATTGCATCTTCAACATTTCGTGTTCCCGGTCTATATGCATTGAGAACACAAAACATATCATAGACGCCTTCTTTAAAATATTTATAATATCTTGCTAAAGCTCTAGCACCTACTGCATCTCCTCCAACATCTAATATTACATCATAAGATTCATCTTGAATTGGTCCTAATATTCCTGCTGCAAGGGCAGGTAAATCTACTCCTACATTTATATTAAGTGAACTTGCTATAACTTTTACACCCTTGCTTTCAAGCATATCTTGCTTTTCCCTTGACCTAAAATATGGATTTACTATATCAAGGTCAATTAATGCTACTTTTTTGCCAGCTTCAGCAAGTTTAACAGCATAATTTACTGCAAATTCTGTCTTCCCACTTCCATAGTGTCCTATTATAATTCTGATTCTTTTATCATCAAGCATAACATCACCTTCAAAATCAGGTTACAGACTACAAGCAACTTTTAAACCATATCTATAAATTTATAAAACCATATAAATCATTCTAAACCTGCTATCTGTTAACCTCTATTTATATTCTTGAGGCTTTTCTTCTCCTCTAAGTACTCTCAATCCACCTTCTGCTAATGCCTTCATCTCATCTTCTCCAGGATATACAATAATTTCTCCAATAAAGCCTACTCTTTCCTTAATCCAACTTACAAACATTTCATCATAAGCTATACCGCCAGTAATCACTATTGCATCTACATTTCCTTTAAGTACGGCAGCACAACTTCCTATTTCTTTAGAAACTTGATATGCCATAGCTTTATAAACTAATTCTGCTTTTTTATCACCATTTTTTATCATTTTAACAACTTCTCTACCATCATTAGTTCCTAAATAAGCTACTAGTCCACCTTTACCCTTTATTTTTTTCTTAATTTCATCTAATGTATACCTACCAGAAAAGCAAAGTTTAGCTAAATCCCCTACTGGAAGTCCTCCAGCTCTCTCTGGAGAGAATGGACCTTCTCCATCAAGTGCATTGTTAACATCTATAACTCTACCATTTTGATGAGCTCCAACAGATATACCTCCACCGAGATGAGCAACTATTATATTCATTTCTTCATATTTTTTGCCTTTTTCTTTAGCTGCACGTCTAGCCACTGCTTTTTGATTTAATGCATGGAAAATACTTCTTCTCTCTATTTCAGGCATACCTGAAATTCTTGCAACATCTTGCATTTCATCAACAACAACTGGGTCTACAATAAATGCAGGTATATTCAAATTTGAAGCTATTTCATAAGCTAATATTCCACCAAGATTTGATGCATGTTCTCCTAATACTCCCATTTTTAAATCTTCAATCATTTTTTCATTTACACTATAAGTACCACCTTTAATTGGTTTTAATAATCCACCTCTACCTACTACAGCATTTAGCTTAGTTAAATTTATTCCCTTTTCATTTAATGTATCTAAAATAACATTTTTTCTAAATTCATACTGATCATATATCTTTTCAAATTTATTTATTTCTTCAGCAGGATGTCTTAAAGTAGTTTCTAAAATAGGTTTTTCATTGTCAAATATTGCTATTTTAGTAGATGTAGAACCCGGATTTATTGCTAATATTCTGTATATTTCGCTCATACATCATACCTCCTTTTTAACTTTTAACTATTTTTGCTTTGCTGCCATCAAAACTCCAAGTGCAATTGAATTAAGCTTAGCTTCTTCATCGTCAGCTCTTGATGTAAGTATTACTGGAGCTTTAGCACCAACAATTACTCCCGCATTCTTAGATCTTGCTAAAAATGCAAGTGCTTTATAAAGTACATTTCCAGCTTCTATAGTTGGAACCATTAATATATCAGCATATCCAGCAACTGGGTGAGTAATACCTTTATGTTTTGCCGCTTCTACAGATATAGCATTATCCAGTGCTAATGGTCCTCCAACTATACAATTTTTTATTTCGCCATTTTCATTCATTTTCTGAAGCTCAGCAGCATCTACAGTTGCAGGCATCTTTGGATTAACTTTCTCTTTAGCACATAATACCGCAACTTTTGGCTCATCAATATCTAATGCCCTTGCAACAGTAACTGCATTTTCGATTATCTGCCTTTTCTGATTTAAATCGGGAGCTATATTCATAGCTGCATCAGTAACAAATAATAATCTGTCAAAATCTTCTATATCGAATACTGCAACATGACTTAAAACATTCCCTGTTCTTAAACCTACTTCAGCGTTTAAAACTGCCTTTAATATGATTGATGTATCTACTAATCCCTTCATAACCATATGAGCTTTTCCAGTAGATACTAATTCAACTGCTTTAAGTGAGGCTTCACTTAAATCCTTTATATCTATAATTTCATATTTAGATATTTCAATATTTTTATTTCTTGCTATATCCTCTATTTTTTCTTTATCCCCTACTAAAATAGCTTCTGCAATACCTTTTTTATTTGCTTTATCCACAGCTAACAATACATCTTCATCTTGTGCACATGCAACTGCAATTTTTTTTGGACCTCTTTCAGCAGCAAACTTTAAAACATCTTCAAAGTTTTTAATCATTTATTTCACCTCTTCTTCATAGATTTTTACCTTTTCTTCTCCGGAAAATACCCTCAATACTCCTTGATTTAAAGCCCACATTTCATCTTCACCGGGTTTTAATATTACAGGAGCTATAAACTCCACCATCTCTTTTACATAATCAGTAAGCATTTTTGAATGTGCTATACCACCAGTAAGCACTATTGCATCTACATCTCCACAAAGAACTGTTGCCATAGCACCTATTTCCTTAGCTATTTGATATCCCATAGCTTCATAAATAAGTTTAGCTTTTTCATTTCCTTCCTTAATCATTTTTTCAACTTCTCTTGCATCATTTGTTCCCAGATAAGCAACTAATCCACCTTTTCCACGCATTTTTTTCTTTATCTCTGCAAAAGTATACTTACCTGAAAAACACATCTTAACAACATCACCAACTGGAAGTCCTCCAACTCTTTCAGGTGAAAATGGTCCCATTTCATTCGCATTATTTGTATCTATCATTTTGCCTTTCTTTAAAGGAACTACTGATATTCCGCCACCTAAATGTGCAACTATAAGATTTAAATCATTTATATTCTTATCCATTTCTTTTGCAACATTATAAGCTACTGCCCTAACATTAAGTGCATGAAGAAGTGAACGCCTCGGTATTTCAGGCATACCTGAAATTCTCGCAATATCATCAAACTCATCAACAGCAACAGGATCAACTATAAATGCATCTATTCCCTCTATATCCGCAATGCTCTTTGCAATTATTCCACCAAGATTCGAAGCATGCTCTCCTTGAATACCTATTTTCAAATCCTGTATCATTGCATCTGTAACTTTATATGTACCACTCGGCATAGGTTTTAATAATCCACCTCTACCTACTACTGCTTTAAACTGTGATAAATCATATCCTTCACTATTTAACCAATCAAGTATAATATTTTTTCTATATTCAAATTGATCTGTTATTTTCTCAAACTTGTCCAATTCTTCCGTAGCATGACTTAAATTTTTTTGTAAAACATTTTCATTCCCTTTAAATATTGCAACTTTAGTTGAAGTTGAACCGGGATTTATTGCTAAAACGTACTCTCTTGCCAATTCCCACACCTCCTATTTTTTACCCAAAAATATACATAGCAAATTAGATGCCAACTTTTAAAAAATAATTTGAATTTTATTCAACCATACTATTTTGCCCAATTTCATTTAATTTTATCGTAATCACTATCTCAATAATTAATTTTATTTCTTGTTTTGTGCAATATTTTGCATGAAATATTTTTCACTTACTTAGTTGTTTATGCATTTTTTTGCAAAATATTTATCTTCAATACCATATTTTTTAATCTTATAATACAAATTTCTTATAGAAATATTTAATATTTTTGCTGCTTTCGTCTTATTATAATCATTTTTTCTTAATACTTGTTCTATATATTCTTTTTCTACTTTCTCAATAACTTGTTTAAGAGGTAAATTTTTATTGGTATTATCTTTTATAATATATACTTTTTCCCTTTCCTCTTTTTCATCTTTTTCTATAAATTTTGCTAAATGATATGATTTTATTACAGTTTCATTAAACTTCATATTTATCATTGCTCTGCCTATAAAATTTTCCAATTCTCTGACATTTCCGGGCCAATCGTAGTCCATCAATATTTTTAACGCCTCAGCAGAAATGTCATTAACACATCTTCCATATTCTTGATTAAATTTTTTTATAAAATGAAGAACCAATTCATATATATCTTTCTTATGTTCTCTTAAGGAAGGAATTCTTATTGGTATAACATTTAATCTATAATATAAATCTTCTCTAAATTTACCTTCTTTAACAGCTTTTTCAAGGTCTAAATTCGTAGCAGCTATAATTCTTACATCAATATGTATAGGTTTAGTTCCTCCTACTCTTACTATTTCTCTCTCTTGAAGAACTCTTAAAAGTTTAGCTTGCGTACTCATTTTTATTTCTCCTATTTCGTCAAGAAAAATAGTCCCACCATGTGCCCTTTCAAATAAGCCTATTTTTCCTCCCTTTAAAGCTCCTGTAAATGCTCCTTCTTCATACCCAAAAAGTTCGCTTTCTAAGATATTTTCACTTATCGCCGCACAATTCACCCTTATAAATTGTGCATATTTTCTATTACTTGCATTATGTATAGCATGTGCAAAAAGCTCTTTTCCAGTTCCACTTTCTCCTCTTAATATTACTGTTGCTGGAGTTACTGCCGCAATTTTTGCCTTTTCAATAGCATTTACTAATTTTTCATGAGAACCTATTATATCATCAAAGGTATATTTTGCTTCAAGTTTTCTTATTATCTGTTTTGCTTGATCGAGTTCTGAAGTTAATCTCTTTATTTCTGTCAAATCATGTATTACCGCAACACTTCCCTTTAATTTTCCATTAACTATTATAGGTGCTGCATCTGCTATCACCTCCTTTTTTTTGGGTCCAACTCTTAACCTAGCTCCTTTTACCGATTTTTTAGTCTTTAAAACTTTAAGATGTATACTTTCACCTTCCGCTATATCAACTGTACAATATTTTCCTATAACATCCCTTGCTGATAGTCCTGTAATAGATGTATATGCAGGATTTATTATTACTCCGATGCCTTTCTCATCTACTACTGATATTGCATCTTGAGTAGAATTGATTATTGCACGAAACATACTTTCCATTTCTTTCAAATTAGTTATTTCCTCGGCTAATTCCAATATTTCTGTAATATCTCTAAAAACAGCTACAGCTCCTATTATATTTCCTTCTTCATCTCTAACAGGCATTCTATTTGTTACTATATTTATATCTCTAAGAGGCTGCCTTCTATTTAATTCAGAATTACCCGTTTCAAGTATATATGGAAGTCTTGTTGTCTCTATTACATCTGCAACATATTTTCCTATAACTTCCCTCGCTTTAAGTTTTGTTAATTTTTCAGCTGCTTTATTAAATAAAGTAATTATACCTTCTTTATCAACAGCTATCATCGCATCATGGGTTGAATCAAGTATAATTTCTATTTCTTTTTTCATTGGCTCACCCCATTAAAATTTTAGCCTGGATTAACTCCAGGTCTTAAATTTCTTTTTGACTTTTTATATTATTTCTACATAGTCGTATTCACCATTTCTTCTAACTTTTTAGTATCTTTATTGTAAATTTCTATCTCTATTTCATTAGGAATTATTTCTACACCTACAAATTTTTCCTTTGTATTAAGTTTAATAGGTATTACATGAACTCCTTCTTCTAAACCCTCTGCATTAATTACAAGTTCTAAATCATTTCTCTTAATATTTTCAAGTATACTTCTTGCATCATTTATTTTAACTTTTATATTCTCTTTTAATTCTCCAATATTAGTTGTCAGACCATCCTTTAAATTATTTATAGAAATTTCATTAGTATTAAACACAAATTCTTTTGATTCAATTTTTTCAACTACTATTGTTACCTTTGGCATTTCTTGTAAATTAGAAGCAGTTATATTTTTTGATAATATGAGATTAGCTGTAGTAGTAAGTGTAGAACTTAAGCCGCCAACATTTATAGGTTCTGTAAAAACTTGTGTATAAGCTTTTACATCATCTTCTCTTCCTTTTAATTCTACCACTAAAGGTTTAACATCTATTTTAGTTATTTTATATCCTTCTTTAACTTTTCCAATTATTTGAGGTTTTATCACTACACTTCTAACTTTAAAAATTGGAGCAGAAACATTTACATATTTTGTACTAACCTCAACTCCAGCTACTTCATTTCCTTCACTGTCTACTGCCTTAACAGGAACTTTAGTCTTTATATCTTCACTAACACCATCAATATTCACTTCTCCAATAACTCTAGCAACAGCATTTACTTTTGTTTCTGGCCCTTCTACAAATACTTCACGTGGAGTTACTGTTACATCTCCAACTTCAAAACCTGTAATTGGTTTACCTTTTTTTAAAATTTTGACTATTTTTTGTCTTTTTACAATCTTATCAAGTTTTACTTTTATCTGTTTTGGTTTTATTTCCTCTATGGTTACATTTGCTGGTGAACTTATCTCCAAAGGAATACTATTAACCCCCTGTCTATAACCCCTTAAATCTGCAGTAACTTTTATATCTTCTATTGAAATGTTATAAATATCACTTCTTCGCCCTGATATTTTTATATCAACTGTAAAATCTTTTTGGTCGACTATTACCATTCCAGAATTTTTTAATTCTTCAACATTCAATAATTGTACTTTAACATTATTCAAAATTTTTATATCTTCTGGATTTACCTCACCCATAACATATATCCACAAAACAAGAGCAAATAAAATAGCTACAACCTTAGGAGTTGTATTTCTCGTTATTTTGCTTTTTTCCAATAGCCCCCTTAAAAAACTAATCATTTTTCTGCCTCCATTTTAGCTTAATCAAAGCATATTCACTATCCTGCTTACACGAACTTTTTATTATTCTACCTAAAGTATCAATATCTAAAAATCTAGATAATTTTCCTTCTCTAGCTATGGAAATTGCTCCCGTTTCCTCAGAAACTATTATAGCAATTGCATCAGAAATTTCTGTAATTCCCAAACCAGCTCTATGACGTGTTCCAAGTTCTTTACTTAAATTAGGATTTTCAGAAAGAGGCAAAAAACATCCTGCTGCCATTATTTTATCTCTTCTTATCACTACTGCTCCATCATGTAATGGAGTATTGGGTATAAATATATTTATGAGCAAACTACTTGAAATCTTCCCTTCAATAAGAGTACCAGTTTCAATAACATCATTTATACCTATATTTCCTTCTAATATTATAAGTGCTCCTATTTTCTGTCTCGATAAAGAAGCAACTGCATCTGTTATTTCTTTAGTTTTTAAATCTAACTGTTCATCTGCAAGTTCAACTATGGATTTAGAAAGTATCTTACTTCTCCCGAGATATTCTAAAGCCCTTCTAAGTTCAGGCTGAAATACTATCAAAATAGCAAAAACACCTAATGTCATAGTATTTTTTAACAGATAATGAATAACATACAGCTTAGCCCATTCACTAAGTTTAGTAGCCATTAAAAGTATTAACAATCCCTTTATCAACTGTTCTGCTCTAGTTTCTCTAATAAGCATAAAAAGTTTGTAAAATACAAAAGCAACAATAGTCATATCTATAATATCTCTTATTCCAATATTCAAAAACATTTCTAAAATTTGATCCAAATTTAACACCTCTTAAAAATAGTATAAGTCCCTAGTATAATTGTAATCCTTTTTTATTCCATCTTCAACATGACTATTGAATTATTATAAATTCACATAAAAATGTCTTAAAGATATTATTCTTTATAAATCTTTGATTACTATAATAAAATATAAATTACAATTTATCAACAAAAAAAACAAAATACTAATTAATAAAATATTACTTTTAAATAAATAGTCTGAATTAATTTTATAAATTATATTTTTCTGTGGAAAAATATAATTAAGCTTAAGTATAGAAATGATAAAAATCCATCTAAATACACCATAAATTAAATTTTTTATATGACTTATAACTTGGAGGTGTTTTTTTTATGAATCACAATCAAATACTCAATAGCATTATTAAACCCAATAATTCTAAAATAGTCCTAATAGTAATGGATGGAATTGGAGATATAAGAAATAAAAATTACAACTATAAAACTCCACTTGAATATGCTAAAACACCTAATTTAGATATGTTAGCATCTCAATCAGTAGTTGGAAGAATGATTCCCATTTCATATGGTATTACTCCCGGAAGTGGCCCAGGACATATAGGACTATTTGGATTTGACCCAATGGATATTACTATTGGTAGAGGTGTTTTAGAAGCAGTAGGACTTGGACTTGAATTAAAAAAAGGTGATGTTGCAGCCAGATGTAATTTTGCAACTATAGATGAAAAAGGTAATATTACTGATAGAAGAGCTGGTAGAATTCCCACTGAAAAAACAATAGAATTATGCAATATACTAAAAAGTATAAAAGAAATCGACGGTGTAGAAATAATTATTAAACCCGGTAAAGGTCACAGATTTGTAATTATTTTTAGAAGTAACGATAAGAAAATCGATTCTTTAATAAATGATACTGATCCACAAGCAGAGGGAAAGCCACCTTTAAAAGCTAACGGTAAAAATGACGCTTCAAAATTTCTTGCCTCCGTCGTAAATAAATTTATTCATAAAGGTTTTGAACTCCTCAAAGATAAAAATCCTGCTAATGCCTTTTTAACTAGAGGTTTTTCATCAAAGCCTAATCTCCCTAGTATGTGGGACAGATATAAGCTAGAATCTGCTGCTATAGCAGCATATCCCATGTATAGAGGAATAGCTTCTTTACTTGGAATGAAATTATTAGAAGCTCCTACTTCTATCGAAGGTTTATTCGAAACTTATGTAAAAAATAAACAAAAATATGATTTCTTTTTTATTCATGTTAAAGGAACTGACCAAGCAGGAGAAGATGGAAATTTTGAATCAAAAGTAGATTGTATCGAAAAAGTCGATAAAGCACTACCTATATTACTTGAAAATAAACCAGATGTAATTGCAATAACAGGAGACCATTCTTCACCTGTTGCAATGAGAGCTCATAGTTTTCATCCTGTCCCAGTTCTCATACACAGCGAATTTTCTGGTAGAGATGATATAATCTATTTTCATGAAAATGCTTGTAATAATGGCGGTCTTGGATTTTTTGAAAGCAAATTTCTAATGTCATTATTATTAGCTAATGCTAGACGTCTAAAAAAATTTGGTGCATAAAAAAGAACGATTTTGTCGTTCTTTTTTACATAATTATCTTTTTTTTATATTTTTATCTAGTTATTTTTTTAGTCTCCTATGGAAAACTATAACTGAAAGGAGGTTTTTAATTGAAAAAATCTAAATATATATTACTTCTTATTACACTATGTTCTTTAAGTTTTTTATTTAATATTAATAGTGCATATGCACAACCAAGTACTAATGATTATGATGTATACATCGTACAAAAAGGAGATTCATTATGGAAAATTTCTCTGAAATATCAAGTAGGACTTAGTGAAATCATTGCTGCTAATCCACAATTTAAAAATCCTAACTTAATATATCCAGGTAATAAAGTTTATGTTCCACTATTTACTACAATAAAAAATATTGAACAAGAAGTTATTAAGTTAACAAATTTAGAAAGACAAAAATATGGATTATCGCCTTTAAAACACAACTGGGAATTATCTAGAGTTGCAAGATATAAATCAGAAGATATGAAAAACAAAGGATACTTTAGCCATATTTCTCCAACATATGGTTCTCCATTTGAAATGATGAAAGCTTTTAATATTAACTATAGAGCTGCAGGTGAAAATATTGCTAAAGGTCAAAGAAGTGCTCAGGAAGTTGTAAATGCATGGATGCATTCATCAGGTCATAGAGCAAATATATTAAACAAAAACTTTACTGAAATTGGAGTCGGATATGCTATAGACTCAAAAGGAGTAAGATATTGGACACAAATGTTTATAAAACCTTAAAAATCGTCAAAAAGTAACAGAAAACTTGGTAAGTTATTACCAAGTTTTTCTTTTGAATTTATCATTCTATATTTAAATATTTATTTACATTTGGTGGGCGCAACAGGACTTGAACCTGTGACCCCCTGCTTGTAAGGCAGGTGCTCTCCCAGCTGAGCTATGCGCCCACGAATAACAATTAATAATTAATAGATATTAATTAACAAGTTTAAAATCAAAACCTTAAACATCTATTAATTATTTATTATTAAAGGTCTTTAAACCTCTTACCCTTACTTCTATAACTCTTAACTTTTACTTAAACATTTTCAATTATCAATTGTCAATTCTCAATTATTTTGATTGAATTTTGAATGCTAGAAGCATTCAAAAATGGTCGGGGTGGCAGGATTTGAACCCGCGACCCTCTGGTCCCAAACCAGATGCGCTACCAAACTGCGCTACACCCCGACAATCTAAATTCCAAATTGATATTATGGTGGGCCTTCAGGGACTCGAACCCCGGACCTGCCGGTTATGAGCCGGACGCTCTAACCAACTGAGCTAAAGGCCCACGAACAATAATTTACTTTATTAAAACAAGTGGCGTGCCCACAGGGATTCGAACCCCGGACACACGGCTTAGAAGGCCGTTGCTCTATCCAGCTGAGCTATGGGCACATATTTTTTATTGGAGCGGGTGAAGGGAATCGAACCCTCGCAACCGGCTTGGAAGGCCGGGGCTCTACCACTGAGCTACACCCGCATATCAAATTTACTGGAGCGGTAGAAGGGATTCGAACCCTCGACCCTCGCCTTGGCAAGGCGATGCTCTACCACTGAGCCACTACCGCATTAACATTGGTGCGGGTGGAGGGACTTGAACCCCCACGCACAAGGCACTAGATCCTAAGTCTAGCGCGTCTGCCAATTCCGCCACACCCGCA